>JAGOCV010000242.1 GCA_017998575.1 Burkholderiaceae bacterium | reverse complement strand
CGAAGGTGGTCACCAGCGTGCAGCGCCCCAGGTACTCACCGGGATAGTTGGCCGCCGCCGTGCGGGCCAGTGTCGACTCGGCATGGTTCACCGTATCGATGTTGCCCTGCTCGGCCAGCACCGTTTCGCCATCGGGGGCCACCAGCAGAGCGCCGAACGGATGCCGTCCCATGGCCATCGCGCGGCGCGCGACGACATCGGCGCGCCGCAGCGCCGCGATCTGTTGCGCTGGTGTCACTGGTTCTGGCTTCCGCGGTGCGCCCAGGCGGTGGTGTGCTTCTCGATGAAGCTGAACAGCTCATACATCAGCATGGCCATCGCGCCCACCACCAGCAGGCCGGCGAAGGCCAGGCCCATCTGCATGGCCGAGCCGGCCGAGATCAGCAGGTAGCCGATGCCTTCGTTGGCCGCCGTCATCTCGGACACCGTGGTGCCGACGAAGGCTAGCGTGATCGCGACCTTGAGCGAGCCGAAGAAGTACGGCATGGAGCGCGGCAGGCCGACCTTGATCAGCACGTCCCAGCGCTTGGCGCCCAGCACGCGCAGCACGTCTTCCAGCTCGGGCTCGAGCGTGGCCAGGCCCGTGGCGATGTTCACCATGATGGGGAAGAAGCTGATCAGGAAGGCCGTGAGGATGGCCGGGCCCACGCCGATGCCGAACCACACCACCAGGATGGGCACGAAGGCAGCCTTGGGCAGCGCGTTGAAGGCGGTCATCAGCGGGTACATGGCCGCATAGGCCAGGCGCGAGCTGCCGATCACGAAGCCCAGCAGCACGCCGACCACGATGGCCAGGCCGAAGCCGGCCATGGTCACCCAGTAGGTGCGCCAGGCATGGCCTGCGATGATGGTTTTGAATTCCCAGAACTGCTCCCAGATGCGCGCCGGGCTCGGGAAGATGAATTCGGAGACGTTGAATGCCGAGCAGATGATCTGCCACAGCAGGATCACGGCCACCAGCAGGATCCAGGGCGACCAGATCTCGATCTGTTTCTTGTTTGCCATTGTGCGGGTCCGTACTTCTTACTGGTTGATTGCGGCGCCGGTCTTGCGGATCGCGCCGATGTGGCCGCGCAGTTCGAGCACGATGTCGGTGAATTCCTTGGTGTAGGTGACTTCCAGATCGCGCGGGCGCGGCAGGTCGATCTCGCGCTTGACCACGAAACGGCCCGGGCTCTTGCTCATCACGTACACGGTGTCGGCCAGGAACACGCTCTCGCGCAGGTCGTGCGTGACCAGGATCACGTTGAACTGCTGCTCGGTCCAGAGGTCGCGCAGGATGCACCACAGCTCTTCGCGCGTGAACGCGTCGAGCGCGCCGAAGGGCTCGTCGAGCAGCAGCATCTTGGGTTCGTGGATGAGCGCGCGGCAGATGCTGGCGCGCTGCTGCATGCCGCCCGAGAGCTGCCAGGGAAACTTGTCCTCATAGCCGCCCAGGCCCACTTTCTGCAGCAGCTTGCGGGCGCGTTCCTCGTATTGCTTGCGGTTCTTCGAGAAGTTGCTGCGGTAGGGCTCAACGATCTCCAGCGGCAGCAGCACGTTGTCGACCGTGGTGCGCCAGGGCAGCAGCGAGGGCGCCTGGAAGGCCATGCCCGAAATCTTGAGCGGGCCGGTGACCGGCTGGCCGTCGATCAGGATCTTGCCCATCGAGGGCATGCGCAGCCCCGTGGTGAGCTTCATGAAGGTGGACTTGCCGCAGCCCGAAGGCCCGACGATGGCGATGAATTCGCCCTTCTTCACCTGCAGGTTGATGGCTTCGACCGCGAAGTGGTTCTGTGCCAGCAACTCGTCGTTGTAGGCCAGCCAGACGTCGCGGAAATCGACGAAGGATGAGGATGGGGAGGCGGCGTCGTTCAAGGCGGTCTTTCAGAAAGCGGGGGCGCCGCGGAACTGGCTTGGCCAGACCGCAGTCGCCGCCCCCCCGGGCAGGGGGGGTGGCAGCTACACGAAGTGAGCAAGCCTGGGGGCGAGCCTGATTTACTTCTTCAGGATGTCGAGTTCGGCCTTGGTGGGCAGGAACGAGCCGTCCCACACCGCCGTCGGGTTCACGCGCGTCTTGGTGGCGAAGGCGTCGGACACCTGCGAGGCCATCAGCGACATGCGGCCCGGATTGATCTGGCCGAAGCCTTCGGCGCGCGCGTCGGGGCTGTTGATCACGGTGTCGATCGCCATCTTGAGGCGGCGGGTTTCCAGCGGCACGTTGATGATGCCGTCGCGGGCCTTCACCGTCTCGATCGAGGCGGCCGGGTTGGCCAGCACGTCCTTCATGCCCTTGGTGAACGCGGTCAGGAATGCCTTCACGGCGGCCGGGTTCTCCTTGATCAGCTTCGGGCTGGCGATGATGGCGTTGCCGTACAGCTTCACGCCGTAGTCGGGGTACTGGAGCACCACCACGTCCTCGGCCTTGACGCCGCGGGCTTCCAGGTTGAGCACGGAAGTGAACGTGAAACCGGTGATGGCGTCGATGTCGCCACGCACCAGCATGGTTTCGCGCAGCGGCGGGTCCATGGCCGTCCACTGCACGCCGGTGACCTTGTTGGCGGCCGCGAAGATCGGGAACGCGCGGCGGCCGGCGTCGAACACCGGTGCGCCGAGCTTCTTGCCGTTCAGGTCGGCCGGCGTCTTGATGCCGCTCTTCTTGAGCGCCATCACCGAAGCGGGCGTGTTGTTGTAGACCATCATGACCGCGACCGGCTTGTTGGGCGCGTCGGGGTTGTTGGCGTGGAACTCCATCAGCGCTGCCATGTCGGCGAAGCCGATGTCATAGGTGCCCGAAGCCACGCGTGTCACGGTGCCGCCCGAGCCGTTGCCGGCGTCCACCGTCACGTCCAGGCCAGCCTGCTTGAAGTAACCCTTGGCGACGGGAACCAGGAACAGCGCGGCGGGGCCTTCAAAGCGCCAGTCGAGCTGGAACTTGATCGGCGTCTGCGCCTGGGCCAAGCCGAACGAGGCGGTGGCGGCCAGGGCGGCGGCGGTCTGCAGGAAAGCGCGTTTCTTCATGAAGGGACTCCGTGGATAGAAGGAAATTGTCTGAGTACATCGAATAGCAAAATCGATGCCTGCCCGCTTCACGCGCGCACCATGGCAGGGAGAACCCGTTGCGCCACGGCGGTGCGATCTGGCCGGTTTTAGCGCCAGATTTCCCTATTTGAGGGCGAAATTCACCCCGCTCAATCGCGGATTGCCCTATGTCGGTGCTTGAAAACCGATCAAAAACCTGTCCTGGATGCTGCTGGCGTGCGGTTTTTTTCCTACCGCAGCGACTCAAGCCGCCAACAGGTCGAGCAGCGCGCGCGCGATGACCTTGGTGGCGCGGCGCAGATCCTGCAGCTCCAGCCGCTCGTCGCTGCGCTTGGCGTGCGATTCGAGCACCGTGCGCGGGCCGGCGCCATAGATCACGCCGGGAACGCCGTGCTCACCGTACAGCCGCACGTCGGTGTAGAGCGGCGTGCCCACGTCGGGAATCGGCTGGCCGAACACCTCGGCGCCGTGGCGCTGGATGGCCTCGACCAGCGGGCGGTTGCCGGGCAGCGGGCGCATCGAATGGGCCAGCAGCAGGCGGCGGATGTCCACCGTGATGGCCGCGCCGCGCGCGCTGAAGTCGGCGGCGGCCTCTGCGATGGTGGCGCGGATCGCGGCCTCGACCTCGGCGGGGTTCTCTTCCGGGATCATGCGGCGGTCGAGCTTGAACACCACCTTGCCGGGCACGACGTTGGTGTTGGTGCCGCCTTCGATGCGGCCCACGTTGAGGTAGGGGTGGGTGATGCCGGCCACCTGCGACGTGATGGCCTTGTAGTCGTCGTTGAGACGGTAGAGCGCCGAGAGGATGTGCACCGCGCCCTGCAGCGCATCGACCCCCGTGGATGGGATGGCGGCGTGCGCCATCTTGCCGTGCACCGTCACTTCCATCTGCAGGCAGCCGTTGTGCGCGGTGACCACCTCGTAGCTGAAGCCGGCGGCGATCATGAGGTCGGGCTTCGTGTGCCCGTTCTTCAGCAGCCAGCCTGGGCCCATCTCGCCGCCGAATTCCTCGTCGTAGGTGAAGTGCAGCTCGACCGCGCCTTTGAGCGGTGCGCCTTTCCTGGCCAGCGCTTCCAGCGCGCGCAGCGCGAAGCTGAAGGTGGCGAAGTCGCTCTTGCTCACGGCCGTGGCGCGGCCGTACATGCGGCCGTCCTCGATCTCGCCGCCATAAGGATCGTGCGTCCAGCCCTCGCCGGGCGGCACCACGTCGCCGTGCGCATTGAGGGCGATGGTCGGGCCGCCATCGCCGAAGCGGCGACGCACGATCAGGTTGGTGATGGATTCGAGCCCGTAGGCGCGCACCTCGTCGGCGGGCACGGGAAACTTCTCGGCCTGCCAGCCGAAGCCGGCCAGCAGCTCGGCCGTGCGCTCGGCATGCGGTGCGTTGTTGCCGGGCGGCGTGTCGGTGGGCACGCGCACGAGCTGCTGCAGGAAGGCCACCTCGTCGTCGAAGTGGGCGTCGATCCAGGCGTCGAGTTTCTGGTGGTCGGAGGAAGCGGTCGTCATGGGCGGGGAGCGGTGGATGCGGGTTCGGCGGCCAGCTGGCCGAGCAGGTGCGAGAAAGCATCGACGGCCAGTTGCATGTCGTCGGCCGTGGTGGATTCGAGCGGGTTGTGGCTGATGCCGGAGTTCTGTCCGCGCACGAACAGCATGGCCTGCGGCATCACCTGGTGCAGCTTCATGGCGTCGTGGCCGGCGCCGCTGGGCATGCGGTGGATCGGCACGCCCAGCGCATCGACGGCGGCTTCCCAGCGCTGTTGCCATGCGGGCGCGCTGGGGGCGGCGGCGGCGCGCATGGTTTCCTCGATCTCCACCCGCACGCCACGGCGCTCGCACAGCGCGTGCAGCTCGGCCAGCACCTCGGCCACCAGCGCATCGCGCTGCGTGTCGAGCGGCGCGCGCAGGTCGAGCGTGAAGCGGCAGCGGCCGGGCACGACGTTGATCGAGCCGCCGGGCACCTCGACGATGCCCACGGTGCCGACCGAGTCGCCGTCCTGCGCGGCGCGACGCTCCACGTAGAGGATGAGTTCGGCCACGGCGGCGGCGGCATCGCGGCGCCGGTCCATGGGCGTGGTGCCGGCGTGGCTGGCCATGCCCACGATCTGGCCCTGGAAGCGCACGCCGCCGTTGATGGAGGTGACGATGCCCAGCGGCAGATTCAGCTCGTTGAGCACCGGGCCCTGCTCGATGTGCACCTCGACGAAGCCGAGGTAGCCGCGCGCATCGCGGCGCAGCGCGGGGATGGCCGAGACGTCGAGCCCCGCCAGGCGCATGGCCTCGCGCATCGGCACGCCGTCGGCATCCTGCTGGTCGAGCCAGGCGGGGTTGAAATCGCCCGTCAGCGCGCCCGAGCCCAGAAATGTGGCCTTGTAGCGCTGGCCTTCTTCTTCGGCGAACCCCACCACCTCGATGCCGAACGGCAGCCGCCGGCCCGTGGCGGTCAGCTGCCGCACGGCGGCCAGCGGCACGTAGATGCCCAGCCGGCCGTCGTACTTGCCGCCGTTGCGCACGGTGTCGTAGTGCGAACCGGTGAGCAGGTATTTCGCATCCGGCAGGCTGGCGTGGTAGCGGCCCACCACGTTGCCCACGGCATCGACGTGCACCTCGTCGAAGCCGCATTCGCGCATGTCCTGCGCGATCTGGCGCGCGCAGGCGCGGTGGGCGTCGGTGAGGTAGGTGACGGTGAGCTCGCCACGTTCGGCGAAGCCCGGGTCGCTGTGCTGCGCGAGGCGTTCGTGCCAGTCCCACACTTCGTTGCCGGTGTGCGGTGTGGCGTCGAACAGGTCGGCCAGCCGGATCTCGGCGATGCGGTGGATGTTGCGCAGCGCCTCGGCGCGCTCGAAGTCCACCGGGTTGGCCAGGCGCCGGGCGAAGGTGGCGATGATTTCGCCGCGCGTCATGCCGCTGCCGCGCGGCCCGCGCACGGCCACGATGAAGGGGAAGCCGAATTTCGCGTTGTAGTCGGCGTTGAGTTTCTGGAGGGTGGCGAACTCTTCGGGCGTGCAGTCGGTGAGACCCGCCTTGCCCTGCTCGTTGGTGGATTCGGCCGTGAGGGTCTTGCTGACCATGGCCTTGCCTGCCAGCTCGGGGTGGGCGCGGATCAGCGCGAGCTGCGGCGCGTCGCCGGCCTCGGTGACCACTCTCGCCATCGCGTGCTTGAGGTGGGCCAGCGAGGGGAACGGGCGCTGCGCCAGCGCGGCCTCGGCGATCCACTGCGAGTGTTCGTAGATGCCGCCCAGCCAGGCCACGGCCTGCGCCGCGTCGGCGGTGTTGAGCTGCTCGAGTG
>JAGOCV010000006.1 GCA_017998575.1 Burkholderiaceae bacterium | reverse complement strand
GCCCGACTCGAACACCGTCATGGCCTGCGTGCGCAGGTTGACGATGCCGCCGAAGTTCTTGCCCTGGCCCACGGGCCAGGTCATGGGCACGCAGGGCATGCCCAGCTCGCGCTCCACCTCGTCGAGGATGTCCAGCGGATCGCGCACCTCGCGGTCCATCTTGTTGACGAAGGTGATGATGGGCGTGTCGCGCTGGCGGCACACCTCGATGAGCCGCCGCGTCTGCGCTTCCACGCCGTTGGCCGCGTCGATCACCATCAGCGCCGAATCGACGGCGGTGAGCACCCGGTAGGTGTCTTCTGAGAAGTCCTTGTGGCCCGGCGTGTCGAGCAGGTTGATGACGTGCTCGCGGTAGGCCATCTGCATGACGGACGAGGCCACCGAGATGCCGCGCTGCTTCTCGATCTCCATCCAGTCCGACGTGGCGTGGCGCGACGCCTTGCGCGCCTTCACCGAGCCGGCGATCTGGATCGCGCCCGAGAACAGCAGCAGCTTTTCCGTCAGCGTGGTCTTGCCCGCGTCGGGGTGGGAAATGATGGCGAAGGTGCGGCGGCGCCGCGTTTCGGTTGCGTAGGACATGGTCGGGGGAGGGGCGTGGGCCACGCGCGCGGCGTGCGCGCGCGGGCAAGAGGGGGGATTATCCGCCGAGCCGGCGTGTCAGCCGGCCAGTTCCAGGTTGAGCGACTGGCCGAGTGCACTGCGTGGCGGCTGCGGCAGCAGGGCCGGGGCACTCTGCTCCACCAAACAGGCGATGAAGCGCTCGGCCGCGGCCGACAGCACGCGGTCGGCGCGGCGAACGATGCCTACGCGCCGCATCGGGCGCGGCTCGCCGAAGCGGCGGTGCACCAGGCCTTCCATGCCCATGGACTCGAGCGCGATCCGCGGCAGCACGGTGATGCCCAGCCCCTGGCGCACCATGGCCATCGCGGTGACCATGTTGACGACCTCGAACGCCGGCTCGCGCTGGCAGCCTTCGAGCGCCAGGCCGGCGTCGACCAGCCGGCGCACGCTGGAGGTGGGAGGAAGCAGGATCAGCGGCAGGTCCTTGAAATCGCTCCAGCCGATCTGGCGGCGGCGCGCGAGCGCGTCGTCGACGCGCAGGACCGCGACCAACTCGTCGACGAAGAGTTCGTCGAAACGCAGCGCTGCATCGGCACGGCGGTAGACGCCCACGCCGAAGTCCACTTCGCGATCCAGCACCTTCTCCATCAGCAGTCGGTCCTGGTCTTCGAGCTGCAGGATCTTCACACCGGGATGCGCCTGGCGGAAGCGCGCGATGGCGCGCGTGCCCACGCTGAAGGCGGCCGAGGGCAGGATGGCATAGCTCACCGATCCGCGGTGGCCGGCGGCCAGCTCGGTGACGTCCTGGTAGGCGTGCTGCAGGTCCTCGAGCGGGCGGCGCGCCTGCGCCAGCAGCAGCCGGCCGGCCTCGGTCAGCTCGATGCGGCGCGTGGTGCGGTCAAACAGTCGCGTGCCCACGATGCTCTCGAGCTCGCGCACCAGCTGCGAGAACGCCGGCTGGGTCATGCACATGCGGTCGGCTGCCACGCTGAAGGAGCGCGACTCGGCCGCGGCGATGAAGCCTTCGAGCTGGCGGAGCTTGAAATTCATAGGAGACGCCTATAAAAACATGAAAACTATCCAATAGTCTAAACAGTCACACGCTCGCATAGTTGCTGTGCGCGGACCGGTTGGCGGTGCCGCTACAGAGGATTCGAATGAGCGATTACTGGATAGGGATCGACACTGGCGGCACTTTCACCGACCTGGTGCTCGCCAACCCCGGCAACGGCCACTGGCACTATCACAAGGTCCCCACACGCACGGCCGATCCGGCGCAGGGCATCCTGGATGGCATCGTCGAGATCATCGGGCTGGCGGGCATCCACCCGTCGGAGGTGAGCTTCCTGGTGTTGGGCACCACGCTCGCGACCAACGCGGTGCTCGAAGGCAAGTGGGCCCGCACCGGGCTGATGACCACCCGCGGTTTCGGCGACGTGCTCTCGCTGGCGCGTCAGCGGCGTCCGCACTACTTCAACCTGGACGCCCGCAAACCCGTGCCGCCGGTGCGCGAAGACGCCTGCGTCGAAGTCGGCGAACGCCTGGCGGCCGACGGCAGTACCGTTGCCGCGCTGGACGAGGCCAGCGTGTTGGCCGGTATCGAGGCGCTGCGCCGCAGCGGCGTGGATGCGGTGGCGGTGTGCTTCCTGCATTCCTACCAGAATCCCGGGCACGAGGCGCAGGCCCGCACGCTGATCGAGCGCCACTGGCCCGGCGTGCATGTGAGCCTCTCGTCCGACGTGCTGCCTGAGTTCCGCGAGTACGAACGCTTCGTGACCACCGTGGTCAACGCCAGCCTGGTGCCGGTGATGGACAAGTACCTCGAGCGCTTCGAGCGCGGCGTGCAGGCCCTGGGCGTGTCGTCGGCTGCACATGTCATGCAGTCCAACGGCGGTGCCGCTACCACGCGCACCGTGCGAGAGCGGCCGGTCAACACCTTCTTCTCGGGGCCTGCAGGCGGTGCCATGGGGGCGGTGGCGCTGGGCGAGGACACCGGCGTGACCCATCTCATCACGTTCGACATGGGTGGCACCAGCACCGACGTGTGCCTGATCCGCGACGGCCAGCCGGCGATGAAGAACGAGCGCGAAATGGGTGGCTTTCCGGTGCGCACGCGCACGCTGGACATCCACACCATCGGTGCGGGCGGCGGCAGCATCGCCTGGATCGATGCGGGCGGCATGCTCAAGGTCGGCCCGCAGAGCGCGGGCGCCTACCCGGGTCCGGCCGCCTATGGCCGCGGCGGTGAGCTGCCCACCGTGACCGACGCCAATGTGGTCCTGGGTCGGCTGAGCCCCGAGACCCTGCTGGGCGGGCGCATGCAGATGCATCCGGCCGCGGCCGAGGCCTCCGTTCGCGACCGCGTGGCAGCAAGCATCTCGCAGACCACGCAGGCTGCGGCCATCGGCATCCTGGAGATCGCCAACGCGCACATGACGGGTGCGGTGCGGGTGATCTCGGTCGAGCAGGGCGAAGACCCGCGTGACTACGCGCTGGTGGCCTTCGGTGGTGCCGGTCCGCTGCACGCGGCCGACGTCGCGCAGATGGCGGGCATGCGCCACGTGATCGTGCCGCCGCGCCCGGGCGTGTTCTCGGCCCAGGGGCTGCTGCAGTCCGACCGGCGCGGCGACTTCTCGCTCACCCGGCTGGCCATGGCCGGCCGCGAGTCGCTGCCGCTGCTCAACGCCGGCCTGGGCGAGCTCGCGCAGCGTGCCGCCGGATGGCTGGTGTCGGAGGGCGTGGCAGAGGATGACGCGGCGGTGCGCCACCACTGGCAGATCGACCTGCGCTACGAGGGACAGAACTCGGTCCTCATCGTCGACATTCCCACGGGCGAGCTCGACGCGCACCGCCTGAGCGACGCGGTGGACGCCTACCACGCGCGCCACGCGACGCTCTACGGCTACGACATGCCGCAGCAGGTGGTGGAAGTGGTCAACCTGCGGCTGTCGACCATCGTCGCGCATGGCCGCATCGGCGTGTCGTCGTCCACCGCGGCCGACCCGGCCGCGCCTGCCGCGGGCGCCGCGGCGCGCCAGGTGTGGTTCGCCAGCACCGGCTTCGTGGCCACACCGGTCATCGCGCGCGACTCGATCGCGCCAGGCTCGCAGTTCAGCGGCCCGGCCATCGTCGAGCAGATGGACACCACCACCGTCATCCCGCCCGGCGCACAGGTGCGCGTGGACCGCGCGGGCTATCTCCACATCGACCTGCGTCCTGGCGACGCCGAGGACAAGGCATGAGCAGCTCCACCACCGTCAACGACATCGCAGCGCGGCCCGAGGCCGGGCAGCCCGGGTTCGATCCCATCCGCGCCGAGGTTGTCGCCCGCTACCTGCTGGGCGTGACCGAGGAGATGAGCGCCGCGCTCATGCGCACGGCGTTCTCGCCCAACATCAAGGAGCGCGGCGACTGTTCCACGGCCATCTTCGACGCGCAGGGCAACGTGGTCGCGCTGCCGCAGCGCGTGCCGATCCACCTGGGATCGATGGTCGGCGTGGTCGAGGCCGTACTCTCGCGCTACGAGCGCTCGAGCCTGCAGCCGGGCGACATGTTCCTGGCCAACGACCCCTACAGCGGTGGCGGCTCGCACCTGCCCGACATCAACGTGATCGCGCCGGTGTTCATGGAGGGCGAGATCGTGGCTTTCGTCGCATGCATCGCCCACCACGCCGACGTCGGCGGCATGGTGCCGGGATCGGAGGCGGCGGTGTGTTCGTCGATCTTCCAGGAAGGCATCCGCATTCCACCGGTGCGCATCATGTCCGGCGGCAACTTCAACCAGGACGTGTTCGACATCCTGCTGCTGAACTCGAGAACGCCCGACGAGCGCGCGGGCGACCTGCGCGCACAGATCGCCGCCAACAACGTCGGCGTGCGCAGCGTGCAGGCGCTTTTCGCACGCCTGGGACTGGCGACCACGCGCGACACCATGACGGCCTACCTCGCCTTCACCGAACGGCGTTTCGCGGCGGCCATCGCCAAGGTGCCGCCGGGGCGCTACACCGCATGCGAGTACCTCGACGGTGCGCGCGAAGGCGAGACGGCGGCGATCGTGCTGGAGCTCACCGTGGAGCCCGGACGGCTGGTGTTCGACTTCGCGGGCTCTTCGCCGCAGATCGAGGCAGCGCGCAACATTCCCTATCGCGCGCTGATCGCGACCATCTACACCGTGGTCAAGAGCCTGCTGGACGCCGATGTACCCGCCAACTCGGGCTACTTCCGCACCATCGAGATCAAGGCGCCGCCCGGCACCGTGGTGGCGCCCGTGGCGCCGGCGGCAGTGGGTGCGCGCGCCATGTCCTGCGCGGTGTTGGGCGATGCGATCGCCTCGGCGCTCTCCAAGGCGCTGCCCGAGAAGGCGCTGGCGGCCAGTGGTCCGCACCAGCTGATCGTGCTGGCAGGCACCGATCCGCGCAATCAGCGTTACTTCGTCAACTACGAGACCATCGCCGGTGCGATGGGCGCGCGGGCCTACCGCGAGGGCGTGGACGCGGTGCGTGTGCATGCCTCGGGCTCGGCCAACCTGCCGGTGGAGGCGCTCGAGCATGCCTATCCGTTCCTGATCGAGCAGTACGCGTTGCGCCGCGACTCGGGCGGCACCGGCCGGCATGCGGGCGGCCGCGGCGTGGTGCGCGACTACCGCGTGATGGGCGAGACGGCGGTGCTCAGCCTGTCCTCGGAGCGGCAGAACGTGCCGGCCGAGGGTCTGGCCGGCGGCGGCGCGGGCGCCCCTGGTGAATTCATCCTCAACCCCGGCACGGCGGGCGAGCGGCGGTTGCCGTCGGCCGCGGCCGAGATCCAGCTCGTGCGCGGCGACGTGCTGCGCGTGTGCACCCCTGGCGGCGGAGGCTACGGAGCCGCCTGAACCCGACCCGCATGCCGGCCTGCGGCTGGCATGCATATCGCAAGCCGGCAGGCCGCCGCAGGGCGGCCTGGCCGCGACGGAGACAGCAGTAAGACCCCGGCCCGCGCAAGCGGGACAACCGAACCCCACTCGAAGAGGAATCAGCATGTCGTTTCATACGTCGATCCGGCGGGCCTTTTGCGCCGCCCCCCTGCTGGCCGCCACACTGGCCTGCGTTCCCGCCCTTGCGGCCGAGCCCGCCGGCAACTGGCCCACGCGGCCGATCCGCATCATCGTGCCCTTCGCGGCCGGCGGTGGCGTCGATGCCACGGCGCGCCTGCTGGGCGAGCAGCTCTCCAGGAAACTCGGCCAGCCGGTCATGGTCGACAACAAGCCCGGTGCGGGCGGTCTGATCGCCGTGCGCCAGACCATCGCGTCGCCCGCCGACGGCTACACGCTGTTCCTGGGCGCGGCCGGCGAGATCGTCATCAACCCCGTGCTCAACAAGGATGCGGGCTACGACCCCAAGCGCGACCTGGTGCCCGTGGCCATCGTGGTGCGCGCCCCCAACGTGCTCGCGGTCAACACCGACGTGCCCGCCAACACCGTGGCCGAACTCGTCGACTATGCGCGCAGGAACCCGGGCAAGCTGAGCTTTTCGTCCAGCGGCATCGGCACCATCCAGCACATCACCGGCGAGGTGTTCAACAAGGTCGCCAATGTCGACGTGTTCCACGTGCCCTATGCGGGCGCGGCCCCAGCCACCGTGGACGTGGCCAGCAAGCGCGTGAGCATGACGTTCTCGAGCCCCGGCTCGGTCTCGCCATTCGTGCAGAAGGGCCAGATGAAGATGCTCGGCGTCGTGATGTCCAAGCGCTATCCGGCGCTGCCGGACCTGCCGACCGTGCAGGAATCGCCCGGCATGTCCGCGTTCGATGTGGAGAGCTGGTTCGCCATGTTCGCGCCGGCGGGCACGCCACCGCAGATCGTCAGCCGTCTGAACGCCGAGATCCGCGAAGCCATGCGCAATCCCGAGGTCGCCGACAAGCTGATCAAGGGCGTGGGCATGCCGTCGTTCGAGGACGAACAGCAGGCCCGCACCTTCGTTTCCAACGAGATCGGCAAGTACGCACGCATCCTCAAGGAACTCGACATCCGGCCCTGAGCGCCCTGGCCCGGGTCCCGCAGCCGCGCGGGCCCGGGCGCTTCCCATCCTCCAGAGTAGACATGACCACACGTACGCCCTCTTTCTCCGCCGCCGCTTTCGAGCGCGTGCGCGCCCGTTTCCCGGGCACACGCGCGCAGGCCTACCTCGATGTGGCCAGCCGCAGCCTCGTGCCCGAGAGCGCGCTGCGCATTGCACAGGAGCACTTGTCCGACCGGGTGTACGGCCGGGTCGAGAAGAAGCGGTACTTTGCGATCGTCGAAGAGGCGCGCGAGCGCTTCGCGCGCCTGATCGGCGCGCAGCCGTGCGAGATCGCGATCACCAAGAACGTGTCGGAGGGGCTGAACATCATGGCCTGCGCCATCGACTGGCAGCCCGGCGACGAGGTCCTTCTGTGCTCGGCGATCGAACATCCGAACAACGTCTATGCCTGGCGCAACCAGGAGCGCTTCGGCGCCCGGGTGGTCGACCTGCCCGCCGATGCCGGTGAGTTTCCGCTCGGGGCCGCGCTGGAACGGCTGCGCGCGGCCCGGCCGCCGCGCGTGCTCACCGTCTCGAGCACCTCGTTCCGGCCGGGTTTCCGCACCGACCTGAAGGCGCTCTCCGACGCGTGTGCGAAGAGCGGGACCTGGTTGGTGGTGGACGGCGCGCAGTCCGTGGGCGTGAATCACCTGGACGTCGGTGCCACGCCCATGGCCGCGCTGGCCGTGAGCACGCAGAAGGGGCTGTGCGCGCTCTACGGCATGGGCTTCCTCTACGTGCCGGAGCGGCTGGCGGCCGGCTTGCAGCCGCGCCAGCTGGCGCGCTTCGGCGTGCAGATCCAGGCCACGCACGAGGCCGACTACGACCCGGGTCCGATCGAGCTGGCGCGTGGCGCGTTGCGGTTCGATCTGGGCAACTACAACTTCCTGGCCGCCAACCTGGTCAACGACTCGCTGCGGCTGATCGAAGAATGCGGCACCGAGGCCATCGACGCGCACGTCACCGCGCTGGCCACGCAGCTGATCGACGGACTGCGTGCGGCCGGGCTGCGCGTGCCAACGGCGCGCGGCGTGAAGCCGGCCCACATCGTCTGCGTGGACATGGGCGACGAGCCCGCGCGCGGCGCCGACCTGCAGCGCGCGCTGGCGGCCGACGGCGTGGCCGCCGCGGTGCGCGGGCGCATGGTGCGTTTCTCCCTTCACTTCTACAACGATGCGCAGGACATCGCCCGCGCCGTGGACAGCGCGACCCGGTGGGCTCGCGTCGCGGCGACGGCCACATGAGCCACGTCGGCCCGGTGCAGGAGATGCGCGCCGCCGCAGCCTCCGGCGGACAGGGCCGTCGGGCCAGTGCCGCGATCGATCTGCGCAGCGACACGGTCACCTTGCCGACCGATGCCATGCGAGAGGCCATGCAGGCGGCACCGCTGGGCGACGACGGGCTGGAGGGCGACCCGACGGTGCGCCGGCTCGAACAGATGGCCGCATCGCTGCTGGGCAAGCCCGCCGCGCTGTTCGTGGCCAGCGGCACCATGGGCAACCTGGTGGCGTCGCTCGCGCATGCGAGCCGCGGCGGTGGCGAGGCCATCGCCGACGCGGATGCGCACATCGTGCGCTCCGAGTCGGGCGGCATCGCGCGGCTGGCAGGCCTGTTCTGCCACTGCGTGCCACACACGGGCGGCGAGATGGCGCTTGAGCGCGTGCGCGAGTTGCTGCGCCCCGTCCATGCGCGCACGGGCCAGCCCACGGCCATGGTGGTGGTCGAGAGCAGCCACAACCATGCCGGCGGCGCGGTTCCACCGCTGGCCTACATGGCCGAGCTGCGGGCCATGGCGGCAGCCGCGGGCGTGGCCGTGCACCTGGATGGCGCACGCCTGTTCAACGCCGCGCTGGCGCTCGGCGTGCCGGCGCGCGAACTGGCGGCGCAGGCCGACAGCGTGACGTTCTGCCTGTCCAAGGGGCTGAGCGCGCCGATGGGTTCGCTGCTCGCGGGCGATGCGGACTTCGTGGCGCGCGCACGCACCTACCGGCGCATGGTGGGCGGCGGTTTGCGGCAGGCCGGCGTGGTGGCGGCTGCAGGCATCGTGGCGCTCGAGCAGATGTGCGACCGGCTGGCTGAGGACCACGGCAACGCACGCCACCTGTGGGCGCTGCTGCGCGCGGCCGACCCTCGGCTGGTGGCCCCTGCGGCGCCGCAGACCAACATCGTGATGGTGGACCTGTCGCACCGCGGCAGCGTCGCGAACGCGCCCGCTGCGATCGAGGCGTTGGCCGCCGCAGGTGTGCTGATGCGAGCGCGTGACCGGGTCACGCTGCGTGCCGTGACACACCGGCACGTGGACCGCGACGCCATGGGGCAGGCGGCTGCGCGGATGCTGCGCGTGCTGGCCTAGACGGTCCGCTTACTTGGTCTGCACGCGATCGATCGTGCAGGCGGCCTGGACGATGCGCGCGGTGGGATTGGGCTCGATGTCGCGGAACGCCATGGGCGGCATGGCGGCGTCGGTGTAGTTGACGACGCGGCTGGCGCCTGTCCAGAGCGGGCCGCTGAACAGTTGCAGCTGGCGGTAGCGCGCCGTGGCATTGGCGCAGTCGATGTGCACGGCGCCGATGAATCCGCGATAGGGTCGCTCGTCGTAGCCTTTGCGCGGATGGGCGCGGGAGACCCGGATGCGGATGGTACGCAGGTTGGAGAACACGACCACGCTCTCGGGTTCAATCTGCACCACGTCCGACGCGGCGTCGGACGGGTCGCCCATGATGGTCAGCCAGGTGGTCTGGGCCGCCCTCGCCGCCGTGCCCGCGGCCAGGGCCGCGCAGGCGAAGAGTAGGGCGGGCAGGCGCGGCATGCGGGCATTATCCACGCCACAAGCCGCGCCGGGCCTCACTTTTCCGCGAAGGCGCGTTCGATGACGAAGTCGCCGGGGCGGGTGGTGTTGCCCTCGGCGAAGCCGCGCGTCTCGAGCATGTGCTTGAGGTCGGCCAGCATGGCCGGGCTGCCGCAGATCATCACGCGGTCTTCCTCGCGGTTGAGCGCGGGCAGGCCCAGGTC
Source organism: Burkholderiaceae bacterium (assembly GCA_017998575.1). The sequence goes on along the minus strand of JAGOCV010000006.1, from coordinate 17,039 downwards.
GGCCGCCAGCTTGCCGTTCTCGATGAGTTCCGTCACGCGGCCCATGTGGCGGTACGACTCGCGCGTGACCGTGGGGTAGTAGAGCAGCTTGTCCTTCACGAATTCGCCCAGGAATTCATGCTTGGGCAGGTGGTCGGTCACGAGGTCGTGGTAGGCCAGCTCGTCCACCTGGCGCACGCCGTGCACCAGGATGACCTTCTCGAAGCGCTCGTAGGTCTCGGGGTCGCGGATGATGCTCATGAAGGGCGCCAGGCCGGTGCCGGTCGAGAGCAGGTACAGGCGTTTTCCGGGCAGCAGGTAGTCGCACAGCAGCGTGCCGGTGGGCTTCTTGCCGACGATGATGGTGTCGCCCACCTGGATGTGCTGCAGGCGCGAGGTCAGGGGGCCGTCGGGCACCTTGATCGAGAGGAACTCGAGGTGCTCCTCGTAGTTGGCGCTGACGATGCTGTAGGCGCGCAGCAGCGGCTTGTCGTTCACGCGCAGGCCGATCATGGTGAAGTGGCCGTTGGAGAAGCGCAGTGCCGGATCGCGCGTGGTGGTGAAGGAGAACAGCCGGTCGGTCCAGTGGTGGACCGAGAGGACGCGTTCCTCGTTGAAAGCACTCATCGGGAAAACCTTGGGCTAGGGCGGAAAGGGAGAGGTTGCAACCCGTATTGTCCCGGAACCCGGAAGTCCTGTTTTGCGGGCAGGCAAAATCGCGGTTGATGCGGTGCGCGGGAATCCGGCGGATTCCGGGCGGCCTGATGGTTTCCACGTTTTCAAAACCTCCAGGAGTCACTCATGAAATCCCTGCGTCTGGTTGCCCGGCTCGCCGCCGTGGCGACTCTCGCCAGCACGTCGGTCGCCTATGCACAGGGTGTGCTGCGCATCGGCGAGATCAACAGCTACAAGGCCCAGCCGGCCTTCCTCGAGCCCTACAAGAAGGGCATGGATCTGGCCGTGGCCGAGATCAACGCCGCCGGCGGCGTGAACGGCCGCAAGGTGGAGTTGATCACCCGCGACGACAACGCCAACCCCGGCGACGCGGTGCGCCTGGCCGAAGAGCTGATCTCGCGCGAGAAGGTCGAAATCCTCACCGGTGCCTTCCTCTCCAACACCGGGTTGGCGCTGGCCGACTTCGCCAAACAGCGCAAGTTCTTCTACCTGGCGGGCGAGCCGCTCACCGACAAGATGACCTGGCAGGGCGGCAACCGCTACACCTTCCGCCTGCGCCCGGGCACCTACATGCAGGCCGCCATGCTGGTGCCCGAGGCGGCCAAGCTCAAGAAGAAGCGCTGGGCCATCGTCTACCCGAACTACGAATACGGCCAGTCGGCCGTGGCGGCGTTCAAGCAGCTGATGAAGGCGGCCCAGCCCGATGTGGAATTCGTGGCCGAGCAGGCCACGCCGCTGGGCAAGGTCGATGCGGGCAGCGTCGTGCAGGCGCTGGCCGACGCGAAGCCGGACGCGATCTTCAACGTGCTGTTCGCGGCCGATCTCTCGCGCTTCGTGCGTGAGGGCAACACGCGCGGCCTGTTCAAGGACCGCCCCGTCGTCAGCGTGCTGACCGGCGAGCCCGAGTACCTCGACGCGCTCAAGGACGAGACGCCCGATGGCTGGATCGTCACCGGCTACCCCTGGTATGCGATCGACACGCCCTCGCACAAGCGCTTTCTCGACGCCTACCAGGCGCGCTTCAAGGACTACCCGCGCCTGGGCTCGGTGGTGGGCTACACCATGATCAAGTCGGCGGCCGCCGGCATCGCCCGGGCCGGCAGCACCGATGCCGAGAAGCTGATCGCGGCCTTCCGCGGCCTGCAGCTCGACTCGCCCTTCGGCCCCATCAGCTACCGCGCGGCGGACCACCAGGCCACCATGGGCGCCTACGTGGGCCGCACGCGCAACGACGGCGGCAAGGGCGTGATGGTCGATTTCGTCTACGCCGATGGCGCCGACGCACGCTTCCAGCCGTCGGCCGCGCAGATCAAGGCTGCCCGTACCGACGACTGATCGCCTGCTGGCAACCCGCCGGATCTCGTCCGGCGGTCCGTGACGCCGCCGGGAGGCGGCGCCACGCGCTTGCGACACGCACCGCATGAGCTTTTCCGGCTTCATCGTCCAGTTGCTCAACGGCCTGGCCAGCGCTTCGACGCTGTTCCTGGTCGCGGCGGGCCTGTCGCTGATCTTCGGCGTCACGCGCATCGTCAACTTCGCGCACGGCTCGTTCTACATGGTGGGCATCTACCTGGCCTACACGCTGGTGGAGCAGTTCGGCGCAAGCCTGGGCTTCTGGCCGGCGCTGCTGCTGGCTGCCGTGTGCGTGGGCGTACTGGGCGCGCTCATCGAGGTGCTGCTGCTGCGGCGCATCTACCAGGCGCCCGAGCTGTTCCAGCTGCTGGCCACCTTCGCGCTGGTGCTGGTGATCCGCGACGCCGTGCTGTGGCTCTGGGGTCCCGAGGAACTGCTGGGCCCGCGAGCGCCGGGCCTGCGCGGCTCGGTGGATATCCTGGGCCGGCAGTTTCCTGCGTACGACCTGTTCCTCATGGTGGTGGGGCCGCTGGTGCTGGGCCTGATCTGGCTGCTGCTCATGCGCACGCGGCTGGGCCTGCTGGTGCGTGCCGCCACCCAGGACCGCGAGATGGTGGGCGCGCTGGGTGTGAACCAGGCCTGGCTCTTCACGGCCGTGTTCGCGCTGGGCGCGATGCTGGCCGGCCTGGGGGGGGCGCTGCAGTTGCCGCGCGAGCCGGCCAACCTCGAGATGGACCTGCATACCATCGGCGCCGCCTTCGTCGTGGTGGTGGTGGGCGGGATGGGCTCGCTGCCCGGCGCCTACCTGGCGGCGCTGCTGATCGCCGAGCTCAAGGCCATCTGCATCTGGCTGGGCGTGGTCGACGTGTTCGGCCTGGAGGTGTCGTTCTCCAAGCTCACGCTGGTGGTCGATTTCCTGGTGATGGCGGCCGTGCTGGTGTGGCGGCCCTGGGGCCTCTTGGGCCGGCCGCAGGCGCCCAGCCGCCACGCGGGCTGGCGCGAGGCGCCGCTGCGCCTGCCGGGCCCCGCAGGGCTGGCCGTGGCCGCCATCTTTGCGCTGGTGCTCGCGGCCATGCCGTTCTTCACCACCGGTTCGCCTTACACGCTGGTGCTGCTGATCGACCTGCTGATCGCTGCGCTGTTCGCGGCGAGCCTGCATTTCCTCATGGGGCCGGCGGGCATGCACTCGTTCGGCCATGCGGCGTATTTCGGCCTGGGCGCCTATGGCGCGGCGCTGCTGGTGCGCGCTGCCGGCCTGCCGATGGAGGCGGCGCTGCTGCTGGCACCGCTGGTGGCGGCGGCCGGCGCGCTGGTGTTCGGCTGGTTCGCGGTGCGCCTGTCGGGCGTGTATCTGGCCATGCTCACGCTGGCGTTCGCACAGATCGTGTGGGCCGTCACGTTCCAGTGGAACGCGTTCACGGGCGGCAGCAACGGGCTCACGGGCGTGTGGCCGGCCGATTGGCTTTCGGATCGCCGCGCCTACTACTGGCTCACGGCCGCGCTGGTACTGGCGGGGCTGTGGGCGCTTCGCCGCGTGCTGTTCTCGCCCTTCGGCTACGCACTGCGTGCGGGCCGCGATTCGCCGCTGCGCGCGGACGCCATCGGCATCGACGTGCGGCGCCTGCAGTGGGCGGCCTTTGTCATCGCGGGCGCGGCGGCCGGGCTGGCGGGCGCGCTGTTCGCGTTCTCCAAGGGCAGCATCTCGCCGGAGAGTCTGTCGATCGCGAAGTCTGTGGACGGCCTGGTGATGGTGCTGCTGGGCGGCGTGCAGACGCTGGCCGGGCCGGTGGTGGGCGCGTTCAGCTTCACCTGGCTGCACGACACGGTGGCGCGCAGCACCGACTATTGGCGCGCGCTGCTGGGCGGCATCATCCTGGCGCTGGTGCTGCTGTTCCCGCAGGGCATCGCGGGCGCCGGGCGGCAGGCCTGGGGCTGGCTGATGCGGCGGCGAGCCGGGGCGCAGGAGGACGTGCGATGAACGCGCCGTTGCTCGAGGTGGCGGGCCTGAACAAGTCGTTCGGCGGTGTGCGCGCCGTCGACGGCGTGGGCTTCGAGCTGGCGGCCGGCGAGCTGCTGGCGCTGATCGGCCCCAACGGCGCGGGCAAATCCACCACCTTCAACATGATCAACGGCCAGTTGCCGGCCGACGCCGGCTCGGTGCGGCTGGGCGGCGCCGAACTGCTCGGCCGGCGTCCGCGCGACATCTGGCGCTTGGGCGTGGGCCGCACCTTCCAGATCGCCGAGACCTTCACCTCGCTCACCGTGGCCGAAAACGTGCAGATGGCGCTGCTCTCGCACGACGGCCTGCTGGCGTCGCTGTGGCGCCGCGCCACGCGCCACCGCCGCGCCGACGCGCTGGAGCTACTGGCGCAGGTGGGGATGGACGCACAGGCCGACCGTCCCGCCGGCGAACTGGCCTACGGCGACGTCAAGCGCGTCGAACTGGCCATCGCGCTGGCGCACGCGCCGCGCCTGCTGCTGATGGACGAACCCACCGCCGGCATGGCGCCCGGCGAGCGCAACGCGCTCATGTCGCTCACGCGCGATCTCGCCGCCCGGCAAGGCATCGGCGTGCTGTTCACCGAGCACAGCATGGACGTGGTGTTCACCTATGCCCACCGCGTGATCGTGCTGGCGCGCGGCCGGCTGATCGCCCAGGGCACGCCCGACGAGGTGCGCGCGCATCCACAGGTGCGCGAGGTGTATTTCGGCAGCGGCCGGACGTTCGGAGCGCCAGGCCCGGCGGCGGAGGTGGCGCGATGACCAAACCCCTGCTGTCGGTGCGCGGGCTCGAAGGCTGGTACGGCGCGGCGCAGATCCTGCACGGCATCGACCTGCAGGTGGGCCGGGGCGAGGTGGTGGCGCTGATGGGGCGCAACGGTGCGGGCAAGTCCACCACGCTCAAGGCCATCGTCGGCCTGCTGGCGCGCCGCAGCGGCGAGATCCTGTTCATGGGGCACGACCTGTCCCGCGCGCGGCCGCACGACGCGGCGCGCCAGGGCCTGGGCTTCGTGCCCGAAGACCGGCGCATCTTCACCGACCTGACCGTCATGGAGAACCTCGAGGTCGGCCGCCAGGGCCCGCGGCGCTGGCCGGACGGCACGCCCGCGCCCGCCTGGACGCCCGAGCGGCTGTTCACGCTGTTTCCCAACCTCGGCGAGATGCCGCACCGCCCCGGCGGGCGCATGAGCGGCGGCGAGCAGCAGATGCTGACCGTGGCGCGCACGCTGATGGGCAACCCGTACCTCGTGCTGCTGGACGAGCCTTCGGAAGGCGTGGCGCCAGTCATCGTCGAGCAGATGGCGCAGATGATCCTGGAGCTCAAGGCGCAGGGCGTCTCCATCCTGCTGTCGGAGCAGAACCTGCACTTCGCCGCACTGGTATGCGACCGCGCCTACGTGCTGGAGCAGGGCCAGATCCGCCACCAGGGCCCGATGGCCGAACTGGCCGCCAGCGACGCGCTGCGGCGCACCTGGCTCGGGGTCTGAAGCTACAATCGGCGCTTCTTCCGAGGGGCGCTGCGACCCCGCCATCGTCCGTCGATGCATGGGGCCAGGCTCGGAACATCCGTCCAACCGCGCTCACCCACGGCCTGCCGCCGTGGCGTGAGGCCCGCCTCCGCGCCCCTGCTGCCGTCCGTGGTGTCCGCCCCCTGACTTCTGGAGCCACCATGAACGCCATCCTCAAACCCGTCCCGAAGGCCACGCAGGACTTCGCCGTCGCCGACCTCTCGCTCGCCGCCTGGGGCCGCAAGGAAATCGCCGTCGCCGAGACGGAAATGCCCGGCCTCATGGCCATCCGCGACGAATTCGCGAAGTCCAAGCCGCTCAAGGGCGCGCGCATCACCGGCTCGCTGCACATGACGATCCAGACGGCCGTGCTGATCGAGACGCTGCAGGCGCTGGGCGCCGAAGTGCGCTGGGCCTCGTGCAACATCTTCTCCACGCAGGACCACGCCGCCGCCGCCATCGCCGCCAGCGGCACGCCGGTGTTCGCCATCAAGGGCGAGACGCTGGAAGACTACTGGGACTACACCCACCGCATCTTCGAGTTCGGTCCCAAGGGCAGCAAGACCGAAGGCCCGAACATGATCCTGGACGACGGCGGCGACGCTACGCTGCTGATGCACCTGGGCGCGCGCGCCGAGAAGGACATCAAGGCGCTGGGCCGCGCCACCAGCGAGGAAGAGAAAATCCTGCACGCGGCCATCAAGGCCAAGCTCAAGCAAGACCCGACCTGGTACAGCCGCCGCCTGAAGAACATCCTCGGCGTGACCGAAGAGACGACCACCGGCGTGCACCGCCTCAACGAGATGGCCGCCAAGGGCACGCTCAAGGTCCGTGCGATCAACGTGAACGACTCGGTCACCAAGAGCAAGTTCGACAACCTCTATGGCTGCCGCGAGTCGCTGGTCGACGGCATCAAGCGCGCCACCGACGTGATGATCGCCGGCAAGGTGGCCGTGGTGGCCGGCTACGGCGACGTGGGCAAGGGCTCGGCCCAGGCGCTGCGCGCGCTGTCGGCGCAGGTGTGGGTGACCGAGATCGACCCGATCAACGCACTGCAGGCCGCCATGGAAGGCTACCGCGTGGTGACGATGGAATACGCCGCCGACAAGGCCGACATCTTCGTGACGACCACCGGCAACAAGGACGTGATCCGCCACGAGCACATGGCCGCCATGAAGGACCAGGCCATCGTCTGCAACATCGGCCACTTCGACAACGAGATCGACGTCGCGTCGCTCGAGAAGTACAAGTGGGAAGAGATCAAGCCGCAGGTCGACCACATCATCTTCCCGGCCAAGGGCAAGAAGCCGTCCAAGCGCATCATCCTGCTGGCCAAGGGCCGCCTGGTGAACCTGGGCTGCGGCACCGGCCACCCGAGCTACGTGATGTCGTCGTCGTTCGCCAACCAGACCATCGCGCAGATCGAGCTGTTCACCAAGCAGAAGGAATACAAGGTCGGCCAGGTCTACGTGCTGCCCAAGCACCTGGACGAGAAGGTCGCGCGCCTGCAGCTCTCCAAGCTCGGCGCCCAGCTGACGGTGCTGACGGACGCGCAGGCGGCCTATATCGGCGTCGACAAGAACGGCCCCTACAAGCCCGACACGTACAGGTATTGATCCCCCAGCTGCGCGGCACTGCGTGCCGCTTCGCCAACCTCCTTGGTGACTGCGTCTCAAAGGGGGCGACGCGAGCGGCCCGGCAAAGCCGGTTCCGCCGCATCCCTGGCCTGGATTGCGCCTGACTCCACCATGCGTGCCGATCAGCTCCTTGTCGAACGCGGCCTGGCCGCATCGCGCTCGCAGGCGCAGCGGCTCATCGCGGGCGGCATGCGCTGGCACGACGGGCGCGATTGGCGCGCGGTCGCCAAGAACGGCGATGAGGTGCCGGCCGATGCGAAGCTCGAGCTGGCCGACGATGCCGAGGCGCGCTACGTCTCGCGCGGCGGGCTCAAGCTCGAGGGAGCGCTGAAGGCCACCGGCCTCGCGGTCAGTGGCTGGCGCTGCCTCGACGTGGGCCAGTCCACCGGCGGTTTCACTGACTGCCTGCTCGTGCGTGGCGTGGCGCACGTCGTCGGCGTGGACGTCGGGCATGCGCAGCTGCATGAGCGTGTGCGCCGCGACCCGCGCGTGACCTGTATCGAGGGCGTGAACGCGAGGGCGCTCACGGCCGAAGATCTGGGTGGCGCGCGCGATTTCGACCTGGCCGTGGGCGATCTGTCGTTCATCTCGCTCACGCTGGTGCTGCCGGCCGTGGCGCCACTGGTGAAGGCCGGCGGCCATCTGCTGATGCTGGTGAAGCCGCAGTTCGAGCTGCAGCCGGGCGACATCGGCAAGGGCGGCGTGGTGCGCGACGTGGCCCTGTATCCGCGCGTCGAGTCGCGCATCCGCGAGGCCTGCGCCTCGGTGGGCCTCACGGTGCGGCAATGGCTGGACAGCCCCATTGAAGGCGGCGACGGCAACCGCGAGTTCTTTGTGTACGCAACACGTTCGTGAAAAGGAGGAAGCGATGACGCTTCCCTTGAGCCTTGAATTCTTTCCGACCAAGACACTTGAAGGCGCCGTCAAGCTGCGCGCGGCGCGCCAGCAGCTCTACGCGCTGAAGCCGCAGTTCTGCTCGGTGACTTACGGCGCGGGTGGCTCCACGCAGGAAGGCACCTTCGGTGCCGTGCGCGAGATCCTCGCCGAGGGCGTCGACGCGGCCAGCCACTTCTCGTGCGTGGGCGCCACGCGCGCCGGCGTGCGCGAGCAGCTGTCGCAACTGCAGGCCATGGGCGTGAAACGCCTGGTGGCGCTGCGCGGCGACCTGCCCAGCGGCTATGGCGCGGGCGGCGAGTTCCAGTACGCCAGCGACCTGGTGGCCTTCATCCGCGCCGAGACCGGCAGCGCATTCCACATCGAGGTGGCCTGCTATCCCGAAACGCACCCGCAGGCACGCTCGCCCGAGTCGGACCTCAAGGCCTTCGCGGCCAAGGCCGCGGCCGGCGCCGATTCAGCGATCACGCAGTACTTCTACAACGCGGATGCCTATGTGCGCTTCGTCGATGAAGCGCGCGCGGCGGGCATCGCGATTCCGGTGGTGCCGGGCGTGATGCCCATCACCAGTTCGACGCAGCTGATGCGCTTCTCGGATGCCTGCGGCGCCGAGATTCCGCGCTGGATCCGGCTGCGCCTGTCGGCGTATGGCGACGACGCGGCCTCGATCCGCGCCTTCGGCCTCGACGTGGTGACCGACCTGACCGAGCGCCTCATCGCGGCTGGCGCGCCGGCGCTGCACTTCTACACGATGAACCAGTCGGCGGCGACGCTGGAGATCTGCCGACGACTCCGGCTGGGTTGAGTGCTCGGCGCATCCGCTGCATGCAAGGGCCTCCGGTGGAGGCCCTTTTTCTTGAGGTGACGCAAGGGACCGCGTGGCCCGCCACCCGCAGGTGGCGGGCCTTGCGCTGCGTCAGGGCCTGCGTGCGCGCGGCGCTCTCCAATGGTGGCCGGGGATGTCCCCGACTCCACTGGAAAGAACGTCATCATGAAGAAGAATTCCGCCGTGCTGCTGGCGGCCTGCGCTGCCGCCTCGTTGCTCACCCTGCCCGCCGCCGCGCAATCCACCGCCGAAGGCCCGTGGCTGGTGCGCGTGCGCGCCGTCAACCTGGATGCCGCCAACAAGGACAGCACCGGCCTGGGCCTGTCGATGAACGACAAGACCCTTCCCGAAGTCGACATCAGCTACTTCTTCACTCCCAACATCGCGGCCGAGCTGGTGCTGACCGTGCCGCAGAAGCACGATCTGTCGTCCAGCGTGCTGGGCGGGCAGATCGGCAGCTTCAAGCACCTGCCGCCCACGCTCACCGTGCAGTACCACTTCGCGCCGGGCGCGAGCGTGCGCCCCTACGTGGGTGCGGGCGTGAACTACACGCGCTTCAGCTCGGTGAACCTGCCGGCCGGCGTGGACATCGACCGCAACAGCTTCGGTCTGGCGCTGCAGGCCGGCGTGGACATCCCGCTCACGCGCAACCTGTCGCTCAACTTCGACGTGAAGAAGGTGCAGATCCGCACCGACGTGTCGGCGGCCGGCACGAAGATCGGCACGTTCAAGGCCGATCCGGTGCTGTTTGGAGTAGGCCTGGGCTGGCGCTTCTGAGCTTCTGGCGTCTGCTGAGAACTCAGCGCTCGTCGTAGCTCACCACCAGATGCGGCGTGAGCGGCCGGGCCTGGCAGGTCAGCACGAAGCCGCGCGCGATCTCGTCGGGCTCCAGTGTGAAGTTGCGCTCCATCGCCACCTCGCCTTCGAGCACGCGCGCGCGGCAGGTGCAGCACACGCCGGCCTTGCACGACCACGGGAGGTCGAGTCCGCCCTCAAGCGCGACGTCGAGCACGCGCTCGTGCGTCCCGATGGCGAAGCTGTGGGTCTTGCCGTGCAGCACCACCTGCATGGCGCCGGCAGCGGCCGAGGGGACGGCGCGCGCTGAGTCGATGCGCGCGGGTCGGGCCACGGGCAGCGTCGCGCCATCGGCCAGGAAGCGTTCGCTGTGCACGCGCGCGGCTGGCACGCCGGCGGCGGCGAGTGCGCGCTCCACGGCGTCGATCATGCCGCCGGGCCCGCACACGAAAGCCTCGTCGATGCGGTCGGCCGACAGCAAGGTGCGCAGCAGTGTCGAGACGCGCTCCTGGTCGAGCCGGCCGTGCAGCAGTGGCACGTCGCCCGCCTGACGCGAGAGCACGTGTACCAGCGACAGCCGCGTGGGGTAGCGGTCCTTCAGGTCTTGCAGCGCCTCGCCGAACATGATGCTGTCCACGCGCTGATTGCCGTACACCAGCGTGAAGCGCGCATCGGGTTCGCTCTGCAAGGTGCTTTCGATGATCGACAGCAACGGCGTGATCCCCGAGCCCGCCGCGAAGCCCACGCGATGGCGCGCGCCCGGCGTGGGCGTGAAGCGGCCTTGCGGCGGCAGCACCGTCAGCGTGCCGCCGACCTCGGTGGCCTGCGCAAGCCAGGGTGAGACGCGGCCGCCCTCGACGGGCTTCACACCGATCTCGATCTCGCCCCTGGCCGTGAATCGCGCACGGCTCGAACAGATCGAATAGCTGCGCCGCTGCTCTTCGCCGTCGACCAGTGTTCGGAGCGTGAGGTACTGGCCGGGCTCGAACGCGAAGGTGTCGCGCAAGGCCTCGGGCACCCCCAGCGTGATCGCGACGGCGCCCGCGGCTTCGGGGCGCACGGCGCGGATGGGCAGGTCGTGGAAGCGCGCGGCGGTCATGGGCAGGGCCTCGTCAGTACGGCTTGAAATAGTCGAAGGGCTCCAGGCAAGCCAGGCACCGGTAGAGCGCCTTGCAGGCGGTTGAACCGAACGGCGAGGTCTCGGTCGTGTCGTGCGAGCCGCAGCGCGGGCAGGCCACGGCGTCGGCGCGGATGTCGCGGCGCGCCGGCCGCAGCGGCACGGCCGCGCCGGCCTCGGTCACGAACGCGCGATGTGGCGGCGCGATGCCGTAGTCGGCCAGCCGCTGGCGCGCCGCGGGCCGGATCCAGTCGGTCGTCCACGCAGGCGCGAGCTGCATGAGCACGCGCGAGCGCCAGCCGGCGTCGGCCAGGGCCGCCTGCACGTCGGCCGCGATCTGCTCCGTGGCCGGGCAGCCGCTGTAGGTGGGCGTGAGCACGACGTCGAGCACGCCATCGGCCGCCAGCCGGACGTCGCGCAGGATGCCGAGATCGTCGAGCGTGACGACGGGAATTTCAGGGTCGGGCACCGCACCGGCGATTGCGCGTGCATTCCCGAGCGAGGCGGCGAGCGCATCGTGCGGCGCGGCCGCCTCCTGCACCGGCCGTGCGGCGTCGGCGGTCACCATGTCGCCCCGGGATGCTGTCGCGCCAGCACCTGCATTTCGGCCAGCAGGTAGTCCAGGTGTTCCGAATGGCGGCCGCGGCTGCCGTGCGTGGCGGCGGCGCGCGCATCGGGACGCGAGAGCGTGGCTTCGGCCAGCGCGTCGTCCACCTGCGCGTCCCACGCGGCGCGCAGCGCTGCGGTGGCGGGGTCGTGCCAGAACTCCGCCGTGTAGGGCATGAGGTGGTCGAGCGCGGCCTGCATGCGCGCGTGCGAGACGGGCGTGCCGTCACCCAGGCGCACCAGCCAGTCGCGTGCGTGGCGCAGGTGATAGCGCGCCTCCTTGAGCGAGCGTGCGGCGATGGCGGCCAGCTGTGCGTCGGCATGGCCCGCCAGTGCCTCCCACCGCAGCACCATGAGTGCGCTGTAGAGGAAGTTGCGCACGATGGTCACGGCGTAATCGCGTGGTTGCGATGCGCCGGGCGCGAGCGGGCCGGTGTGCGGCAGTTCCAGCAAGGTGTAGTTGCGGAAGGCCCCGGCGTCGCGGAAGTACGCCAGCGAATCCTCGGTGACCGGCGAGCTGGCCGCGGCCGGGAGGCCCAGCGCGGCGGCCGTGCCGGGTTGCGCGTTGACCTGTGCGGCCGCGTGCTGGTAGAGCAGGCGCGCCTGGCCAATCAGGTCGAGGCTGAGGTTGGCCATCGCGATGTCTTCTTCCAGCACCGGCCCATGGCCGCACCACTCGGCATTGCGCTGGCCCAGCACCAGGGCGCAGTCGGCCAGGTGGAGCAGCAGCTCCAGCGGGGCAGTGGCGGCTGTCGTCACATGTGCCCCACGTCGTCGGGGATCTCGTAGAAGCCCGGGTGGCGGTAGATCTTGTCGCCCATCGGGTCGAACAGCTCGGGCCGGTCGTGCGGTTCGCTGGCCATGATGGCGGCCGACGGGACGACCCACAGGCTCACGCCTTCCTGGCGGCGCGTGTACACGTCGCGTGCCATCTGCAGCGCCTGTTTCGCATCGGCCGCGTGCAGGCTGCCGCAGTGGCGATGCTCCAGCCCCTGGCGGCTGCGCACGAAGACTTCCCACAGCGGCCACTCGTGGCGGGTCACGTCGGTCATGCGGCTTCCTTCATGGATTCATGCTCGCGCTGCCGGCGGCGCGTGGCGTGGGCCAGCGCGGCTTCGCGCACCCAGGCGCCGTCTTCGTGGGCCTGCACGCGCGTGGCCAGCCGCTCGCGGTTGCACGGGCCGTTGCCATTCACCACGGACCAGAAGTCGTCCCAGTCGATCGGGCCGAAGTCGTGGGCCTGGCGCTCTTCGTTCCAGCGCAGTGCGGGGTCGGGCAGGGTGATGCCGAGCACGGCGGCCTGCGGCACGGTGGCGTCGACGAACTTCTGCCGCAGCGCGTCGTTGGACAGGCGCTTGATGCCCCAGCGCATGCCCTGCGCGCTGTTGGGGCTGTCGGCATCGGGCGGGCCGAACATGGCCAGCACCGGCCACCACCAGCGGTCCACCGCTTCCTGCACCATGGCGCGCTGCGCATCGGTGCCGCGCATCAGCGTCATGAGGCTCTCGAAGCCCTGGCGCTGGTGGAAGCTCTCTTCCTTGCAGATGCGGATCATGGCGCGTGCATACGGGCCGTAGCTGCAGCGGCAGATCGGCACCTGGTTCATGATTGCCGCGCCATCCACCAGCCACCCGATCACGCCGACGTCGGCCCAGCTCAGGGTGGGGTAGTTGAAGATGCTGCTGTATTTGGCGCGGCCGGTGTGCAGGGCGTCCAGCATCTGCTCGCGGCTGGTGCCCAGCGTTTCGGCGGCGCTGTAGAGGTAGAGGCCGTGGCCGCCTTCGTCCTGCACCTTCGCCAGCAGGATGGCCTTGCGCTTGAGGCTGGGGGCGCGACTGATCCAGTTGCCCTCGGGCTGCATGCCGATGATTTCACTGTGCGCGTGCTGGCTGATCTGGCGCAGCAGCGTGCGGCGGTAGGCCTCGGGCATCCAGTCGCGCGGCTCGATGCGGCCGTCGGCGTCGATGCGCTCGTCGAATGCCTGCTGGCGCAGGTCGACCGAAGCTGCGAACTGCGTTTCGTGGGGGCTGGAGGTGCCGGGCGGCACGTCCATCGCCTGCGTGTACATGGCGGTCTCCTTGCGCGCCGGCCGGCGCGGCATGGAGCCATTCTAGTGATTAACCAACCGATCGGTTTGTTAATTCGATCCCGGTCCGGGTTTCCCCGGCCGGCGCTCAGCCGCCGTGTTCGAGGGTGAAGCTGCCGGCGCCGTCCTGGCCCAGCAGTTCGGCCATTTCCGTCAGGGCCGGGCGCAACGCCTTGGCCAGCGTGTACGGCGGATTGACGATGAACATGCCGCTGGCCGGCAGGCCCGGGCGGGTAGCCCGGCCGCCGGTCTGCGCGGCGACGCGTTGGCCGACCGATATCCGGCCCGACTTGACGGTGAGCGTGGCGTGCAGCCAGGGCTTGGCGGATTTGGTGACCAGCGTCTTGAGGCGGCGCGGCAGATCATGGGCTTCTGGACGCGGGATCACGGGGTACCAGACGGCGTACGTGCCCGTGGGAAAGCGCTTGAGCGATTCGGTGACCAGATCGAGCACGCGGCCGTAGTCGGTCTTGACCTCGTAACTGGGGTCGCACAGCAGCAGCGCGCGGCGTGAGGGCGGCGGAAGAAGTTTGCGCACGCTCTCGAAGCCATCTTCGTGCAGCACGGAGACCTGGCGGCCGGCGTCGAGCTGCGCGATGTTGCCTGACAGCGCCCGGGCGTCAGCAGGATGCAATTCGAACAGCTTGAGCTTGTCGTGGCCGCGCAGCAGGCCCTGGGCGATGAAGGGCGAGCCGGGGTAGACCTTGAGCGTGCCGCCGGGATTGAAGCCGGCGATGACGGTGGCGTAGTCCTGCAGCAGTGGATCGACCAGATCGGGCGTGTCGTCGGCCAGCAGCTTCCGGATGCCTTCGGCGGCCTCGCCGCTGGTCTGGGCGTAGTCGCCGTCGAGGCGGTAGAGGCCCGCGCCGGCATGGGTGTCCAGCACCATCAGCGCCGCGTCCTTCTCGGTCAGGTAGCGCAGAAGGGCGATGAGGACGGTGTGCTTGAGCACATCGGCATGGTTGCCGGCGTGGAAGCCGTGGCGGTAGCTGAACATAGGGGAGGGATGGTAACCCGCCTGCCACATATCGACGGGTCGATCTGGCGCAAGTCATTGATTCTGAATATAATCGCGGACTTCGCAGCGCTTTTTCAGCCCCGCGGCGAATGTATTCGAAGGCCAGACGGCGACAGCCGCCCGGCCGGGTTCCCACCTAAGAGGTCTCCATCAGAGAGACACCGACCGTGGAAAAGGGCTGGCTCAAACCCTCTTTCAGAAGAGAAAACTCATGACCAAAACGTTCAGCGCAAAGCCCGCTGACGTGACGCACGAGTGGTTTGTGATTGACGCCACCGACAAGGTGCTCGGACGGGTTGCCAGCGAAGCTGCCCTCCGACTGCGCGGCAAGCACAAGGCCATTTACACGCCTCACGTCGACACCGGCGACTACATCGTCGTCATCAACGCATCCAAGCTCCGCGTCACCGGCGCGAAGGAACTGGACAAGGTGTACTACCGTCACTCGGGCTTCCCGGGCGGCATCTACGCCACCAACTTCCGTGACATGCAGGCCAAGCATCCTGGCCGCGCACTCGAGAAGGCCGTCAAGGGCATGCTGCCCAAGGGTCCGCTCGGCTACGCCATGATCAAGAAGCTCAAGGTGTACGGCGGTGCAGAGCACCCGCACACCGCCCAGCAACCGCAGCCGCTGGAAATCTGAGGAGCCCCGAATGATTGGTGATTGGAACAATGGCACCGGCCGCCGCAAATCGAGCGTCGCCCGCGTGTTCATCAAAAAGGGCACCGGCAAGATCACGGTGAACGGCAAGGATATCCAGGCCTACTTCGGCCGCGAGACGTCCATCATGATCGCGAAGCAACCGCTGTTCTTGACCAACCATGTCGAAACCTTCGACATCCAGGTCAACGTGCATGGCGGCGGTGAATCCGGCCAGGCCGGTGCCACCCGCCACGGCATCACGCGCGCCCTGATCGACTACGACGCGTCGCTCAAGCCGGCACTGAGCCAGGCTGGCTTCGTGACCCGCGACGCCCGTGAGGTCGAGCGCAAGAAGGTCGGTCTGCACTCCGCCCGTCGCCGCAAGCAGTTCAGCAAGCGCTGATCTCCGCCTGCTGGCACGAGAAGCCGCCACGCCGCAAGGCCTGGCGGCTTTTTCATTTTTGCCGCCCGCCCGAGATGGAGAAATGCCTCCTTTGAGGCATGGGGGCTTTCTTTCACGGGGCCGCGCGGGCGAGAAAACGCAAGCCCGCAGGGGAGGTGCTGGCACTTCCCATGTTCGGGCTGTTCCTGGCGGTATTCGGTTTACAGGCTTGGGTTTTGGCAAGCGTGCCTGTAGAGTACGGCGCCTTCGTTGTTGTCAGAGCCGAGGGCACGCGTCCACGGTTCGTTCCACATGCGTTTTCGACTGCTTCGCCGCCGGCTGACCATCAGTGCCCCGCGCATGGCCGTGCGCAGCGCGCTGCCGTGGCCTGTGCGCTGGGTGGTCGCCGCGCTGGTGCTGGGTTTCTGCGCCGCCATCGCACTGTGGGCGTTCGAGTTCGGCAAGGACATCGCGGGCCTGGAACGCCCGGCACGCGAAGAAATCACGCGCCTGCGTGCCGAGAACCTGCAGTTGCGCGAAGAGCGCGACAAGGCGCAATCCGTGGTCAATACGGCCGAGAGCCTGCGCGTGGCCGAGGCCGTGGCGCAGGAGAAACTGCTGGCGCAGTTGCGCCAGCTGGAGTCTGACAACCGTTCCCTGCGCGAGGATCTGGGCTTCTTCGAGAACCTGCTGCCCGCCAGTGGCGAGGGCACGCTGGCCATCCGCGGCCTGCAGGCCGAACGGTTGCCTGCCGATGCCCAGGGTCAGCATCTGCGCTGGCAGGTACTGGTCATGCAACCCCTGAAGAATGCGCCTGAATTCAATGGCCGGCTCGAAGTGAGCTTCGCCGGCACGCTGGCCGGCAAGCCCTGGACCATGTCGCTCCCCGAAGGCCCGATGGCCCTCAAGTTCCGCCAGTACCTCCGGCTCGACGGCGTGGTCGACCTGCCGGCGGGGGTCGTGGTAAAAAGCGTCTCCGCCCGGGTGCTGGACGCCACCTCCACACGCGCGGCGCTCACCCAGCGGCTCTGAGCCCGGCGCCTCTTCACTGGCCCGCCCGCCGCCGCCCGACCGCTGTTTCCAGGAGATCGCCGCCATGTTCGCCCGCAAGAAGCAACCGCCCATCCGCAGCCTGATTGCCCACGGCACGCGCATCGTCGGCCATGTCGAATTCCGCGACGGCCTGCGCATCGACGGCGAAGTGGTCGGCGACATCCGTGCCGACGACGCGCTGGCCAGTATCCTGGTGGTTTCCGAATCGGCCTCGGTGCACGGCGCCATCCATGCCGACCACGTGATCATCAATGGCCACGTCAACGGCCCGGTGCACGCGGCCAACCTGCTCGAACTGCAACCCAAGGCGCGTATCGAGGGCGACATCCATTACAAGGCCCTTGAAATGCATCAGGGCGCCATGATTTCGGGCCAGCTGCGGCCCGAAGGCGGCATCGAGCCAAAGCCCACACTCAAGCTGGCGGCAAACAACCTGTAGCCGGAATTCCCCAGCAGACTGCTATAC
>JAGOCV010000241.1 GCA_017998575.1 Burkholderiaceae bacterium | reverse complement strand
GATCCACATCGCGTCGAAGGTCACCTGACACAGGCGCCTGGCCTGGATCGACGCGTCGCCGATGATGTACATGCGCGAGTTGTCGCCGTACCAGCCCTCGGGCGTGATGACGGTGACGTCCACGTTCATGATGTCGCCCTTCTTGAGCGGCTTCTCGTTCGGGATGCCGTGGCAGACGACATGGTTGAGCGATGTGCACAGCGAGGCCGGGTAGGGCGGGTAGCCCTGCGGCTGGTAGCCCAGCGTGGCCGATTTCGTGCCCTGCACGTCGACCATGTACTCATGGGCGAGCCGGTCGATTTCCTTGGTGGTGACGCCCGCCTGGATGTGCGGCGTGAGGTAGTCCAGCACCTCGGAGGCGAGGCGGCAGGCGGTGCGCATGCCTTCGATGTCGGCGGCGCTCTTGATCGTGATGCTCATGGGGCGGGATTATCCCACCCGGCACCTGCGCAGGCGTAGGGATTCATACAGCGCGGCCACCCATGGGCGCGGGCGCGCTCACGGCGGGCTCACGGCGGGCTCACGGCGGGCTCACGGCGGGCTCACGGCGGGCTCATGGCGGGCTCATGGCGGGCTCATGGCGGGCTCATGGCGGGCTCATGGCGGTCATGGCGGTCATGGCCTTGCGGACCGGCTCGGTGTCATTCGGGCACGGGCGGTGGCGGGCCAGGGTGTACTCCTTCTTCAGCAGCAGCGTTTGGGTCGAGTCATACCTGTGCGGCACATAGCCGTGTTCAACGCAGATCTCTTCGATCTTGCGCAGGCGCTCTGAATCCGCCTTGATCTTCAATCCAGTCTGTGGAGCGCGCTTCCAGTCGCGGAAAGTCTGGTCGAGAACGGCCTGGAGAAAGTTCTCGTTCCACACGCCGTGGCAGTCGGCCCGCATGACCACATCGGAACCGCCGCGCTGCCGGACCAGGGCGTGCACCATGCCCTCACGCGTCGTGTCGGCGCTGTGCTCCTCCTGTTTCATCAGGTTCAGGTGCTCCATCAGTGCCCATGCGGTCTTATCGCCTGCGGGCGTGAGCGGCAGAATCTGAAGCGCCCGGACGGCCGAAGTCGTTTCGCCTCGCGCGGGGGGCGCGGTGCGGGGTTGCGCAGCGCGCAGCTGCGCATCCATCACGTTGAGGGCCGCGTCAGGATCTTTCATCGCCAGGTACCGATTCAGGTAGCCCGGGATCAGAATCGGGGGGTGAGTGCCGCCGCTGGTGCGCACTGGGGTCACCCAGTCCACCTGGCTGGCCGGATGCTGCGACGCAGGACTGAACTCGGCCGCGTACGGACTCAAGGTCGAAGCCGGGCTGGCAACGAAGGTGCCGCAAGGGTAGGCGTCGCCCGTAGGCGTGTGGTCCTGCGACGGCATGCCTGCTGTCAAGGCCTGGTAACTGACGGGCTTGGCGCACGTCGGATTGACGTCCCAGTCAGACGCGCAGAAGTTCTGACGGGTCAGGAGATACGCGTCCGGCGTGGTGCGGCCCGAAGTGTTCGGAAACATGATGGCTTCTCTGGTGGTTTTCGATGGTTCGATCGTCCCTTGGGCCACCGCTCCGGGTGTCGCGGGCCGCGAAACCGCACCGGTTGATGCGAAGCCGCGTGCCGCGTGCGGCAGGCGGGCGTGATCCGGCCCGTCGTGCAGCCACGTCGCCACGTTAAAATCCCGCCTTTCGCGCGCGCCCCAGTCAGCGGCGCATGCGACCCCACCCCAAGGCCACCTCCGTGACCCAGCACATCACCTTCTTCGAGGGCGGCAACGCCCTCAGCGACTTCCGTGTCCGCCAGCTCCTGCCGCGCCTGCAGGCCATCCACGAACGCATCGCCGGCCTGGCCGCGCGCCACGTCCACCTGGTCGCCACCGACGCACCGCCCGACGAAGCCGCGCGCGAGCGCCTGGCCGCGCTGCTCGCTTATGGCGAGCCCTACGAAGGCCCGGCCACGGGCCCGCTGATCGTCGTCACGCCCCGGCTGGGCACGGTGTCGCCCTGGGCCTCCAAGGCCAGCGACATCGCGCGCAACTGCGGCCTGGCGGTGCGCCGCGTCGAGCGCGTGACCGAATACCGCCTCGTGCTGCGTGGCGCGCTTCTCTCCAAGCCCGAGCCCACGGCGGCGCAGATGGCCGAGGTGGCCGCGCTGCTGCACGACCGCATGACCGAGAGCGTGGTGGCCAGCCACGAAGATGCCGCGCGCCTCTTCACCGAACTGGACGCCGCGCCCATGGAACACGTGGACGTGCTGGGCGGCGGGCGCGCCGAGCTGGAGGCGGCCAACCTGCGCTTCGGCCTGGCGCTGGCCGACGACGAGATCGACTATCTCGTGGATGCGTTCACGGGACTGGCCCGCAACCCCACCGACGTCGAGCTGATGATGTTCGCGCAGGCCAACAGCGAGCACTGCCGCCACAAGATCTTCAACGCCAGTTTCACCATCGACGGCGTGGCGCAGGACAAGAGCATGTTCGGCATGATCCGCCACACGCACCAGACCCACCCGCAACACACGGTGGTGGCCTATTCGGACAACGCTTCGGTGATGGAAGGCAGCGCCGTGCGGCGCCTGCTGGCCCCACGGGGCACGGCGGCGGCGGCCTACGAGCGCCAGGACGCCGTGCACCACGTGCTTATGAAGGTGGAGACGCACAACCACCCCACGGCCATTTCCCCGTTCCCGGGCGCTTCCACCGGCGCGGGCGGCGAGATCCGCGACGAGGGCGCCACCGGCCGCGGCTCGCGCCCCAAGGCGGGCCTGACCGGCTTCACCGTGTCGAAGCTGTGGCCACAGGAGGGCGCCAGCATCGGCCGCCCTGCGCACATCGCCAGTCCGCTGGCCATCATGACCGAGGGGCCGCTGGGCGGCGCTGCCTTCAACAACGAGTTCGGCCGGCCCAACCTGCTGGGTTACTTCCGCGAGTACGAACAGCGCGTGGGCGGCGTGGAGCGCGGCTACCACAAGCCCATCATGATCGCGGGCGGCCTGGGCCAGATCGACGCCGGCCAGACGAAGAAGATCGAGTTCCCGGCCGGCAGCCTGCTGATCCAGCTGGGCGGCCCGGGCATGCGCATCGGCATGGGCGGCGGCGCCGCCAGCTCCATGGCCACCGGCGCCAACGCGGCCGAACTCGATTTCGATTCGGTGCAGCGCGGCAACCCCGAGATCGAGCGCCGGGCGCAGGAGGTCATCAACCACTGCTGGGCCCAGGGCGCGGCCAATCCCATCCTCGCCATCCACGACGTGGGCGCGGGCGGCCTGTCGAACGCCTTCCCGGAGCTGACCAACGACGCCGGCCGGGGTGCGCGCTTCGAGCTGGCCGCCGTGCCGCTCGAGGAATCGGGCCTGGCGCCCAAGGAAATCTGGTGCAACGAGAGCCAGGAACGCTACGTGCTGGCCATCGCGCCCGAGTCGCTCGATCAGTTCCGCGCCTTCTGCGAACGCGAGCGCTGCCCGTTCTCCGTGGTCGGCGTGGCGACCCAAGAGCGCCAACTGGTGCTGGCGGCCGATGAGAACCCGGTCGACATGCCGATGGACGTCCTGCTCGGCAAGCCGCCGCGCATGCACCGCGACGTGAAGACGGTGGAGCGCGAGTTCCAGCCGCTCGACCTCACGGGCGTCGATCTGCAGCAGGCCGCCATCGGCGTGCTGAGCCACCCCACGGTGGCCTCCAAGCGCTTTCTGGTCACCATCGGCGACCGCACGGTGGGTGGCCTGTCGCACCGCGACCCGATGGTCGGCCCATGGCAGGTGCCCGTGGCCGACTGCGCCGTGACGCTGGCCGACCACGCCGGCTTCGCGGGCGAGGCCATGAGCCTGGGCGAGCGCACGCCGCTGGCCGCCTGGAACGCGCCCGCCTCGGGCCGCATGGCGGTTGCCGAAGCCATCACCAACCTGCTGGCCGCGCCCATCGAGCTGGCCCGCGTCAAGCTGTCGGCCAACTGGATGGCCGCCTGCGGCGAGGCCGGCGAAGACGCCGCGCTGTACGAAACCGTGCGTGCCGTCGGCATGGAGCTGTGCCCGGCGCTGGGCATCTCGGTACCGGTGGGCAAGGACAGCCTGTCGATGCGCACCCAGTGGAAAGACGAGGCCGGCGCGAAGAAGGTGACGTCCCCCGTCAGCCTGATCGTGACCGCCTTCGCCACGCTGGCCGACGTGCGCGGCACGCTCACGCCTGAACTGGACGCGACCGAGGCCGACACCACGCTGGTGCTGGTCGACCTGGGCCGGGGCCGCAACAGGCTCGCGGGCTCGGTGCTCACACAGGTGCTGGGGCAGGAAGGCGCGGCCGACGACGTGCCCGACCTGGCCGATGCGCAGGATCTGGTGCGCCTGGTCGATGCCGTGAACACCCTGCGCGCGCAGGGCCGCATCCTGGCCTACCACGACCGCAGCGACGGCGGCCTGTTCGCCGCGGCCTGCGAGATGGCTTTCGCCGGTCACGTGGGCGTGGCGCTCAACGTGGACATGCTCGTCACCGAGGGCGACGGCATCAGCGACAGCCGTGCCGAGTACGGCGATGCCAAGAACTGGGCCCAGCAGGTCAGCGCGCGCCGCGAAGAGCTCACCCTGCGCGCACTGTTCTCGGAAGAGCTGGGCGTGCTGCTGCAGGTGCGCACGGCCGAGCGCAACGACGTCATGCAGGTGCTGCGCGAGTTTGGCCTTTCGCGCCACAGCCATTTCGTGGGCAAGGTGCAGAGCGCGGCCTGGCCCAAACCGGGCAGCGCGGCGTCCGACGCCACGGCGACCGCACAGGTGCAGGTGTGGCGCGACGCCCGGGCCGTCTTCAGCGCCAGCCTGGCCGACCTGCACCAGGTGTGGGACAGCGTGTCGTGGAAGATCGCGCGCGAGCGCGACAACCCCGCCTGCGCCGATGCCGAGCACGCCGCCGCCGGCGAGCCCACCGATCCTGGCGCGCACGTGTCGCTCACCTTCGATCCGCAGGACGACGTGGCCGCGCCGTTTCTCAACCTGGCCAGGCCGCGCGTGGCCATCCTGCGCGAGCAGGGCGTCAACTCGCACGTCGAGATGGCCTGGGCCTTCGGCGAAGCCGGTTTCGAAGCCTGGGACGTCCACATGACCGACCTGCAATCGGGCCGCGCCGACCTGGCCGACTTCCGCGGCGTGGTGGCCTGCGGCGGCTTCAGCTACGGCGACACGCTGGGCGCCGGCGTGGGGTGGGCGCGCAGCATCACCTTCAACGACCGGCTGTCTGATCAGTTCAAGGCCTTCTTCGCGCGCACCGACACCTTCGGTCTGGGCGTGTGCAACGGCTGCCAGATGTTCGCCGAGCTGGCCGACATCATTCCCGGCGCCCAGGCCTGGCCGCGTTTCACCACCAACCAGAGCGAGCGCTTCGAGGCGCGCCTGTCGATGGTCGAGGTGCTCGATTCGCCCAGCCTGTTCTTCCAGGACATGGCCGGCAGCCGCCTGCCGATCGCCGTGGCGCACGGCGAGGGCTACGCCAACTTCGCGCGGCGCGGCGACGCGGCCCGGGTGATTGGCGCCATGCGCTTCGTCGATCACCATGGCCAGGCCACCGAGGCCTATCCGTTCAACCCCAACGGCAGCCCCCAAGGCCTGACGGCCGTGACGACGCCCGATGGCCGCTTTACCGCGCTGATGCCGCACCCCGAGCGCGTGTTCCGCAACGTGCAGATGAGCTGGACGGTGGGTCAGGCCGGCGACTTCAGCCCGTGGATGCGCCTGTGGCGCAATGCCCGCCGCTGGGTCGGCTGAAGCGCAGAGCTCCGCCTGCAAAGGCCCCGGCGTAGCGCCGGGGCTTTTTTGTTTCGCGCTGTCACGCACGGGGTTGCGGCCAGCGGCTAGGATGGCCGCTTCCTGACTTCCACCTGACCTGCCATGGCCGCTGCCAGCCTCCTTGCCCTGCTCGACGACATCGCCACCGTGCTCGACGACGTGTCGGTCATGACCAAAGTGGCGGCCCGCAAGACGGCGGGCGTGCTGGGCGATGACCTGGCGCTCAATGCGCAACAAGTCACTGGCGTGCGCGCCGAGCGCGAGTTGCCCGTCGTCTGGGCGGTGTTCAAGGGCTCGCTGCTCAACAAGGCCATCCTGGTGCCGGCGGCGCTGGTCATCAGCCAGTTCGCCCCGTGGGCGGTGACGCCGCTGCTCATGATCGGCGGCGCGTTTCTCTGCTACGAGGGGTTCGAGAAGCTGGCCCACCGCTTCCTGCACCACCACGAAGACGAGGCGGCCCGCCGCGCCGAGCATGTGCGCAGGCTCAAGCAGGCGCCCACGCCCGAAGCGCTGGTGGCGATGGAAAAGGACAAGATCCGCGGCGCCGTGCGCACCGACTTCATCCTCTCGGCCGAGATC
>JAGOCV010000240.1 GCA_017998575.1 Burkholderiaceae bacterium | reverse complement strand
CGCCAGTTCCGCATGCCCAAGCGCGTGCACAGTGGCCAGGTCTTCATCAACAACTACGGCGCCGGTGGCGGCGTCGAACTGCCCTTCGGCGGCGTCAAGAGCTCAGGCTACGGCCGCGAGAAGGGTTTCGAGGCGCTCTACGGTTTCACCACGCTCAAGACCGTGGCGATCCGGCACGGTTAGCCGGCTTTCTTTCCCGGCGCCTTCGCGGCGGCAACCTGCGCTTCGCTCCCGTCACGCGAGGGGAGCGGCCCGCTGCCTAGAGTTCGGCTGTGTCCATCCATTCCGGCGCGACGCGCCGGACACAGCCGATCATGAACACCCCAGGCTTTGCACCGACGGCGTATACGTTCACAACGTCTCGCACGTCGTCATACTTGCCGCCGACTACAACCACGCAAACCGAGCGGCGCCTTCCCTCGCCGACGGACATGCCTCACGGCGACCACGTCATCGCCGGAAACGAGACCCTGCATCAACGCATGCAGTCCTATGCCGATTCATTGTGGCGCGCCCTGGCCTTCTCGGACATGCGCGAGGGCGCCCCGCCGCCGCGCGCCGACGACCCTCACGTGCTCCGTTGGGCGCTGTTGCAGTTGCTGATATCGCGCATGGGCTCCCGGTATGCGACGGCCGCGCGCGGCATGCTCGACCGCCTGCAGGATCAGCTCAACGACCTTCATCGCCACCTGCGGCAACTACTGCAGGCGCATCCCGCCCATCACGCCGCACTGTGGGGGCGTGCGAACGCCCTGGTGCGGGATGCGGCAGCGCGCGTTGCGTCCGGCGCGCCCGGGCAGACAGCTCAAGACGCATTCGGTGACGTCGTCAGGAATCTCGGCGCCACAGATGTTCGCAAAGCCCCAACGCCGATACATTTTCAACATATCGCAACTTTTGAACACAAAAAGCCACAGGCGCACGGAGCGGGCCAGTAGGCTCGTCGCCCGTCGTCGATGAATCGCCCCACTCTGCAGCGGTGAGGGGGCTGCGGGCACAATCCACGCCATGTCCGAGCGCTTCGTTCCTCTCGTCGATCTGCGCAGCCGCATTGTGCGTCCTGCCGGAATGAGCTTGCCAGCGCCCGGCTCGCCGCTGTCGGACACCCGTGGCCGACCGCTGCGGGACCTGCGCATCAGCGTGACCGACCGCTGCAACTTCCGCTGCAGCTACTGCATGCCCAAGGAGGTGTTCGGCAAGGATTACCGCTATCTGCCCCATGCCTCGCTGCTCTCGTTCGAGGAAATCACGCGGCTGGCGCGCGAATTCGTGGCGCTGGGCGTGCGCAAGATCCGCCTCACGGGGGGCGAACCCCTGCTGCGCAAGAACATCGAGACGCTGATCGCCCAGCTGGCGGCCCTTCGCACGTCCGAGGGCGCGCCGCTGGACCTCACGCTCACCACCAACGGCTCCCTGCTGCGCCGCAAGGCGCGGGCGTTGCGCGATGCCGGCCTGCAGCGCGTCACCGTGAGCCTGGACGGTCTGGACGACGCCGTCTTCCGCCGCATGAACGATGTGGACTTCCCGGTGGCCGATGTGCTGGACGGCATCGAGGCCGCGCGCGAAGCGGGCCTGGGGCCGATCAAGGTCAACATGGTGGTCAAGCGCGGTACCAACGAGCACGAAATCCTGCCGATGGCGCGGCACTTCCGCGGCACCGGCGTGGTGCTGCGTTTCATCGAATACATGGATGTGGGCACCACCAATGGCTGGCGCATGGACGACGTACTGCCCTCATCGGAGGTGGTCGCGCTCATTGGCGCCGAACTGCCGCTGGTGCCGCTGTCGGCCAGCGCGCCGGGCGAGACGGCCGAGCGCTGGGGCTATGCCGACGCCCAAGGTCGGCACGATCCCGCGCTGGGTGAGATCGGCGTGATCGGCAGCGTGACACAGGCCTTCTGCGGCGACTGCAACCGCGCCCGCCTCTCGACCGAAGGCCAGCTCTACACCTGCCTCTTCGCCACGCGCGGCCACGATCTGCGCACCGTGCTGCGCGATGGATCGGACGACCAGGCGCTGGCCGGCGCCGTGGCCGCCGTCTGGCAAAGCCGCACCGACCGCTATTCCGAACTGCGCGCCGACCCGCAGGCCGGCGAGCCGCTCGCCCCGGCGGCCCGCGTCGAGATGAGCTACATCGGCGGCTGACGCCCATGGCGCGGTCAGCGGCCCCTGCCCGGCTCCAGTCGCCGACGCGCGACACCATCACAGGTATCGTGCTGGCCGGCGGACGCGGCAGCCGCATGGGCGGTATCGACAAGGGTCTGGTGCCATGGCATGGCCGCCCGCTCGCGCGCCACGCGCTCGAACGGCTGGCACCGCAAGTGAGAGCGAGCGCCATCAGCGCCAACCGTCACGCCCCGACCTACGCGAGCTGGGGGGTGGCCGTGTGGCCTGACACGCTGACAGGTTTTCACGGCCCGTTGGCTGGCCTGTTGACAGCGATGGTCCAGGCGCGCACAACCTGGGTCTGCACCGTACCCTGCGACAGCCCGCGCTTTCCAGCCGATCTGGTGGCGCGCCTGACGCGCGCCGCCACGGAAAACGCCGCGCCGCTGGCCTTGGCCGCCACGCGTGACGCCAGTGGCCGGCTGCAGGCCGAGCCGGCGTTCTGCCTTGCACACGTCGGCCTGCGGATCGCGCTCGAACAGTTTCTGCTGGGTGGCGGCCGGCGTGTGCGCGAGTGGGCCGAAAGCGAGGGTGCCGTTCTGGTTCCGTTCGATCTGTCGCACGACGATCCGCAGGCCTTCGCCAACGCCAACACGGCGGCGGATCTGGCGAACCTCGCTTCCTTGTCCGACGCTCGCTGAAAGACGTCTCCAAAAGAAAACGCCGCCGTCACGGCTTGCACCGGGCCGGCGGCGTCGGCCTGAAGGCCGAGCGTCAGTAGCGACGCATCAGCATCGGCAGCAGCCAGCTCGCACTGCGAGCCAGCCTGGACGGGCCGATGGCCAGTACCAGCGCCACGGCACCGATGGCCAATGCCGGGTGGCGCATCACCAGCTGCATGGTCACGCTACGCGGAAACTCCTCCGGAGGCAGCGTCAGCACGGGCCGGGCCACCGCCACCCGTGCGGCGGACTCGGCGACATCGGCCGCCGCCGTTGCCGCCGCACTCGCTGCATTGGCTGCATCGGCGGCGAGGCCGGCCTGCCACCGCTCGCGCTGGCGTTTCACGCGTGCCACGACGACAGCCTTGTGGGCGTCGCGCACCGAGCTGCCGACAGGCGGCATCGAGGAAGACGGAGGCAAACTGCTCACAGGCGCTCCTTCAGTTGCGCCCAGTCACGGGCGAGTTCCTGCCGTGTGAGCGCGAACGCTTCACGGCCGTCGCGGCAGGTGCGCACCAGTGTGGCGACCAGTCCTGCCCATATCACAAGCCACGCGAATGCCACGCACCACGCAGCCTGCGTCCGGTGGCCGGAATCCCAGAAGTGCACCATGACCGCCATGGAGAAAACGGTCAACGCCACGATGGCCAGTGCCGAGGCGAGCACGCCCAGCACCACCATGCGAGCAAAACGCTCCTTCTCTTCCTGCCACTCGATGGCAATCAGCTCGGCCCGGTCTTCCGCCGCCACGGCGGCCTCCGCCGCGAGGCGACGGTAGCGCGCCAGGCGCGCATCGATGCCGAGGATCCTGAGCCAGTCCACAGCCGACCGATCAGCGGCGAGCCAGCAGGAAACCGATCAGCGTGCCCACGCCCAGCGCCACGCCGGCCACGCGCCACGGCTCTTCATGGGCGTATTTGTCGGCCACTTCGGCTGCTTCCTTGGCGCGGCGGGCTGCCTCGCGGGCACGCTCGGCAGCCTCGTGAGCGATGCTCGACGCGGTGTCGCGCACACTCTCGATGCCTTCTTCAACGCGTTCGCGGATGGCGCGAACTTCAGGCAGGGCGGAAATTTCTTCCTTGTCCAGCAGCGTGCGCAGGTCGGCGAGCAAATTCTCGAGTTCGGCCTGCGAGGCGGCGGCGATGTTCTGGGTCTTGGACTTCGGCATGCTCTTTCTCCTGGGTTGCAGATACAAAAAGGATGCGGACCAGTTTACTTGGCGATGTAATCCCCACTTGTAACGTTCGGCTGATCGGGCTCTTCTCTGACAGAGGCAGTTTTAGCCCCGGGCACGGTGCTGCGCGCGAGCAGGGAATACATCGTCGGCACCACGAACACGGTGAGCAGCGTACCCAGCGACATGCCGCCCACGATCACCCAGCCGATCTGCTGGCGGCTCTCGGCGCCGGCCCCGGTGGCAATCGCCAGCGGCACAGCGCCCAGCACCATGGCGCCGGTGGTCATCATGATGGGGCGCAGCCGCTGCGAGGCGGCTTGCACCAGTGCATCCACCATCTCCAGGCCGTGTTCGCGCAACTGGTTGGTGAACTCCACGATGAGGATGCCGTGCTTGGTGATCAGCCCCACCAGCGTGATGAGCCCGATCTGCGAATAGACGTTGAGCGATCCGCCCGACCACTTGAGCGCCAGCAGCGCGCCCACCATCGACAGCGGCACGGCCAGCATGATGACCAGCGGATCGACGAAGCTCTCGAACTGGGCGGCCAGCACGAGGAAGATGAACACCAGCGCCAGCACGAATACCACGGCCAGCGCGCCCTGCGAGTTGCGGAACTCGCGCGAGGTGCCGTTGAGGTCCGTCGTGTAGCCGGGCTTGAGCACCTTGGCCGCCGCCTGGTTCATGTACGCCAGCGCCTCGCCCAGCGAGTAGTCGGGCGAGAGATTGGCCGAAATGGTGGCCGAGCGCCGCTGGCCGAAGTGGTTGAGCTCGCGCGGGCTCACCGTCTCGCGCACCGTCACCAGCGATGACAGCGGGATCATGGTGTCGTTGCGCCCCCGCACGTAAATGCTGTCGATGTCTTCCGGCGTGGTGCGGCCCGAAGCCTGCGTCTGCACCACCACGTCGTATTGCTCCGCATCGCGCTTGTAGCGCGTGACATTGCGCCCGCCCAGCATGGTTTCCACGGCGCGCGCCACCACGTCCACCGACACCCCCAGATCGGCCGCACGGGTGCGATCGACGTCCAGGCGCAACTCGGGCTTGTTCAGGCGCAGGTCGACGTCGGGCTGGAGGATGCCGGGCTGTTTGGCCAGCTCTTCCATGAAGGCGCGCACGACCTGGTTGAGGTTCTGGTAGGAGTCCGACGTCTGGATGACGAAGTTCACCGGACGGTCGCGGAAGCCCTGACCCAGCGACGGGGGCGTGATCGGAAAGGCCATGACACCCGGCAGCGCGGCCAGCCTGGGGCCCAACTCGCGCGCCATCTGCATGGTGCTGCGGCTGCGCTCGTCCCAATCCACGGTGCGGTAGGTCACATTGCCCTGCGATACCGAGGGGTTGCCGACGTTGGCGAAGATCTTGTCGAACTCGGGATACTGCTCTCCGAGCTTCTCCATGGCTGCGGCGTACCGGTCGGTGTAGGCGAGCGTGGAGCCATCCGGCGCCGTGAGCGTGGCCGAGATGACGCCGCGGTCTTCCATCGGCGAGAGCTCCTGCCGCATGCCCGGAAACACCAGCGCGATCACCAGGCCGATGAACAGCATTCCGGCCACGACGATCCAGCGCGCCTGCAGGAAAAAGCGCTTGAGCGCTGTGGCCGCGCCACCTCGCTGCGCTTGTTCGGGCGAGGGCTTCCAGCCGGTCGAGATGATCCAGCGCAGCACCTGGCCGTAGCCGTTCGACGTGCGCGTGAGCAGCCGCTCCATGCCGCGGTCGAAACGCCCGGGCTTGGGGTTGTGCTTGAGCAGCAGCGAGCACATCATGGGCGTGAGCGTGAGCGCCACGAAGCCCGACACCACCACCGCGCCCGCCAGAGCCAGGGCGAACTCGACGAACAGCCGGCCGGTGCGTCCGGGCGTGAATGCCAGCGGCGCATACACCGCCACCAGCGTCAGCGTCATGGTGATGACCGCGAAGCCGATCTCGCGCGCGCCCTTGATGGACGCCGAGAAGGGATCGA
The DNA here is from genome assembly GCA_017998575.1 of Burkholderiaceae bacterium. Next base: position 365 of record JAGOCV010000240.1, on the reverse strand, counting down.
GCCCTTCCTCGATGTGGCGGTAGATGTTCTCAAGCATCACGATGGCGTCGTCCACCACCAGGCCGATGGCCAGCACCAGTGCCAGCAACGTGAGCGTATTGATCGAGAAGCCCGCCAACGCCATCAGCGCGAAGGTGCCGATCAGGCTGACCGGAATCGTGACGATGGGAATGACGGACGCGCGCAGCGTGCGCAGGAACACGAAGATCACCAGCGCCACCAGCGCCACGGCCTCGGCGATGGTGCGGTAGACGTTCTTGATCGAACGATCGATGAAGACCGAGTTGTCGTTGGCGATGGCGATCGACACGCCGGCTGGCAGGTCCTGTTCCAGCCGCGGGATCATCGCGCGCACACCCGCCGAC
>JAGOCV010000239.1 GCA_017998575.1 Burkholderiaceae bacterium | reverse complement strand
ATGATCGGCCGCAAGGATGCGGTCGTGAAGCAGAACAACGACGGCATCCTGTACCTGTTCAAGAAGAACAAGGTCAGCTTCTTCCACGGCCGCGGCTCGTTCGTGCGCGCGGCCGAGGGTGGCTACGAGATCAAGGTCGCCGGTGCCGCCGAAGAAACCCTCGCGGCCAAGCAGATCATCGTCGCCACGGGATCCAGCGCACGCGCGCTGCCTGGCGTGCCGTTCGATGAGGTCAATGTGCTGTCGAATGACGGCGCGCTGCGCATCGGCGCCGTGCCCAAGAAGCTCGCGCTGATCGGCTCGGGCGTGATCGGCCTGGAAATGGGCTCTGTCTGGCGCCGCCTGGGTGCCGACGTGACGATCCTCGAAGGCCTGCCTACGTTCCTGGGCGCGGTGGACGAGCAGATCGCCAAGGAGGCCAAGAAGGCCTTCGACAAGCAGGGCCTGAAGATCGAGCTGGGCGTGAAGGTCGGCGAGATCAAGACCGCCAAGAAGGGCGTGTCGGTGGCCTACACCAACGCCAAGGGCGAGGCGCAGACGCTGGATGTGGACAAGCTGATCGTCTCGATCGGCCGCGTGCCCAACACCACGGGTCTGAACGTCGAAGCCGTCGGCCTCAAGCTCGACGAGCGCGGCGCCATCGTGGTCGACGACGAGTGCAAGACCAACCTGCCGGGCGTCTGGGCCGTGGGCGACGTGGTGCGCGGCCCCATGCTCGCGCACAAGGCCGAGGAAGAGGGCGTTGCCGTGGCCGAGCGCATCGCAGGCCAGCACGGGCACGTCAACTTCAACACGATCCCCTGGGTCATCTACACCAGTCCCGAGATCGCGTGGGTGGGCCGCACCGAGCAGCAGCTCAAGGCGGACGGCGTGAAGTACAAGGCCGGCACCTTCCCGTTCCTGGCCAACGGCCGCGCCCGCGCGCTGGGCGACACGACGGGCATGGTCAAGTTCCTGGCCGACGCTGCCACCGACGAAATCCTGGGTGTGCACATCGTGGGCCCGATGGCCAGCGAGCTCATCTCCGAGGCCGTGGTGGCGATGGAGTTCAAGGCCAGCGCCGAGGACATCGCCCGCATCTGCCACGCGCATCCTTCGCTTTCCGAAGCGACCAAGGAAGCCGCGTTGGCCGTCGACAAGCGCACCCTGAACTTCTGAGGAAGCCGTAAGCCGCACATGGGCCTGCCGGACGGACCGTCGGGCAGGCCCTTTTTCCTGATGCGGCCGCCATGCCCATGTCCGTCAAAGCTGCCTACGAAGCCGAACTGAAAACCCGCGGGTTCAAGAGCGATCCTGCCCAGCTGCGCGCCGTCGAGGCGCTGGAGCGCTGCGCCAGCGAATGGGCGGCGTACAAGCAGAAGCGTTCCAGCGCCCTCAAGAAGCTGATCAACCGCCCGGACATTCCGCGCGGGGTGTACATGTACGGCGGTGTCGGGCGCGGCAAGAGCTTCCTCATGGACTGCTTCTTCAATGCCGTGCCGATCCGCCGCAAGACGCGGTTGCACTTCCACGAATTCATGCGCGAGGTGCACCGCGAACTGGTGGGATTGCAAGGCACGGTCAATCCGCTCGACGAACTCGGCCGGCGCATGGCCAAGCGCTACAAGCTGATCTGTTTCGACGAATTCCACGTTGCCGACATCACTGACGCGATGATCCTTCATCGGTTGCTGGTGGCGCTGTTCGACAACGGCGTGGGCTTCGTGACCACGTCGAATTTCCGCCCGGACGACCTGTATCCCGGGGGCTTGCATCGTGACCGCATCCTGCCGGCCATCGATTTGCTCAATGCGCGGCTGGAGGTGATCAACGTGGACAACGGCACCGACTACCGCCGTCGCACGCTCGAGCAGGTCAAGCTCTATCACGTGCCCAACGGGCCCGAGGCCGATGCCGAGATGTCCCAGGCATTCGACCGACTGGCGGAAACGCAGGACGAAGATCCGCTGCTGCACATCGAGCAGCGCGAAATACGCGCGCGCCGCAAGGCCGGCGGTGTGGTGTGGTTCGATTTCAGGACGCTGTGCGGTGGGCCGCGCTCGCAGAATGACTACCTGGAGATCGCGAGCCAGTTCCACACGGTACTGCTGTCCGACGTCCCTCACATGCCCGTGCGCATGGCCTCGGAAGCGCGTCGCTTCACATGGCTGGTGGACGTGCTCTACGACCGGCGTGTCAAGCTCATCATGTCGGCCGCAGTGCCGCCCGAGGAGCTCTACACCGAAGGCCCGCTGGCGCACGAGTTCCCGCGCACGGTGTCGCGTCTGGGCGAGATGCAGTCGTCCGAGTTCCTGGCGCTGGAGCGCCGCGTCGTCGATACGGCACTGACATGATCCGACGCCTGACCCGCTTACTCGCCCCGGCCCTCCTGGTCGCCGCCGGGCTGACGCCGGCCCTGGCGCAGCAGGTATCCGAGGCTCAGGAACGCGAGCGGATCGGCGCGCAGCGCGTGCGGGCGCAGGCCGCGCTCGACGCCGAGCTGGCCGCCTGCTACCAGCGCTTCGTGGTCACGTCCTGCGTGGAAGACGCGCGTCGTCGCCACCGCCTCGTCGTGGCCGATCTGCGTCGGCAGGAAACGGCGCTCAATGACCAGCAACGCAAGCGGGAGACGGCCGATCAGGTCCGCCGACTCGACGAGCGGCAGGCGGCCAGAAGCAGCGATGACGAGCGGCGTGCCGCGTCGGCAGGTGGGAACCAGGCCGCGCAGGACCGGCGCGCGGCGAGCAAGGCGACCGACCGTCAGGCCAGCGAGTCGAAGGCGAGGGCGCGCGCGCGTTCGCAATCGACGTGGCCCGCATCGCCGGGCGCGGCGACAGACACTGGCGCGGCGCGCGATGCAGCGCGGCTTGCCGATCAGGCGGCGCGGGAGAAGGAAGCCCAGGAGCGACGTCGCAAGCGCGAGGCCGCGACACATCGGCGGGCCAAGCCGCCTGCCAGTCCGCTGCCGATTCCGCCCTGACGGTCCCGGGCGGGCGCCGCTCAGGCTGCCGGCCAGCCGCCAGGCTGCATCGGGGCGAGGGTCGGTGCCTCTTCCTGCAGCGGCTCCACCCGCACCACCACCAGCGACAGATTGTCACCGCCACCCTGTCCGCGCGAGCGGGCCTTGTCGATCATGAACTCGGTGGCTTCGCGCAGTGACAGCGTCGAGAGAATGGAGCCGATCTCCTCCGGGCTGAAGTAGTGCCAGACACCATCGCTGGAGGCCATCAGCGTGTCGCCGGGGCGCAGCCGCGGGATGAAGTGCGTGTCCATCGGCGGTTCTTCTTCCATGCCCAGGCAGCCGAGCAGGATGTTGGACTGCGGATGGGACTGCGCTTCTTCTTCCGTGATGTCGCCCCGGTCTACCAGCGCCTGCACGTACGAGTGGTCCATCGTGCGTTTGACGAGACGGTCGCCGTGGAAGTGGTAGATGCGCGAATCGCCGGTATGGATCCAGTGCGAATCGCCGCGCGGATTGATGAGGAAAGCGGCCAGTGTGCTGTGCGGCTCCTGCTCCGCCGAGATGGCCGTGAGCTTGATGACGATATGCGCTTCGTCCAGGATCTGCTTGAGCATGGAAGGTGCATCGTCGCGCTCGGGCGAGAAGGTCTCGAACAGCTGGCGCGCCGTCAGCAGCACCTGATCGGATGCCTTGCGGCCACCGCTGCGGCCACCCATGCCATCGGCCACCACACCCAGAATGCAACCCACCACGCGCGGGTGGCTCAGCAACACCACCTGGTCCTGCTGGTACTCCCGGTCACCCTTGTGGATGCCGGTGGCTGCACTCAGACGAAAGCCTTTGTTCATGGTGCCCCTACACCCCTGTTCATGCTCGATTAATTGAGGGCGAGGCCGTATCATCGGCCGCGCGCACCGCGCACAGTACCACAAGACCAGCCGGCCCCAATCCGTGGACACCAACCTGCATTCCCCCGGCCGGCGCCTGATCGAAATGCGCATCGAGCATGCCGATCTCGATGCCACCATCGACCGGCTGACGGCGCAGTCTCCCGCCGATGAATTGCTGATGCGACGCCTCAAGAAGCGGCGCCTGGCGCTGCGCGACCAGCTCGCGAGACTGGAGCTGGCGCTCGATCCCAAAGAGCCGGCTTGATGAGCCTTGCGCAGCAGGTTAGTGAGGTGTTCTCGTCGGATGGCCCTTTGGCCCGGGCGCTGGAGGACTATCGTCCGCGCGAAGGTCAGGTACGTATGACGCAGGCCGTCGGCCAGGCGATCGAGGACGGCCGGGCGCTGGTCGTCGAAGCCGGAACGGGCGTCGGCAAGACCTACGCTTACCTGGTGCCGGCGCTGCTGAGCGGCGAGCGCGTGCTGATCTCCACCGCCACCAAGGCATTGCAGGACCAGCTGTTCGGCCGCGACCTGCCGGGCCTCATGCGGGTGCTGGGCCTGCCTGTGCGGGCCGCGCTTCTCAAAGGGCGCTCGAGCTACCTCTGCCTCCATCGCATGGAACAAGCCTGTCACGGCGCCGTTCTGCCCGACCGGATATCTGTCGCCGATCTCTCGCGGGTGCAGGCATGGTCGCGCCAGACGCGCTGGGGCGACCTTGCCGAACTGCCAGACCTAGACGAGCGCTCGCCGATCATGCCGCTGGTGACGTCCACGCGCGAGAACTGCCTGGGTGCGGACTGCCCGCGCTTTCGAGAATGCCACGTCAACCTCGCGCGGCGCAACGCGCTGCAGGCCGACGTGGTGGTGATCAACCACCATCTGTTCTTCGCCGATCTCTCGGTGCGCGAGTCAGGGATGGCCGAGTTGCTGCCCTCGGTGCGTGTGGTCGTGTTCGATGAGGCCCACAAGCTCAACGAAACCGGCGTGCAGTTCATGGGCGAGCCGCTGTCGTCCGGCCAGTTGCTCGACTTCGTGCGCGACCTGCTGGCGGCCGGCTTGCGGCAGGCGCGGGGACTTGCCGACTGGCATGGCGTCGCCGCCGCGCTTGAGCGCTGCGTGCGCGACCTGCGGTTGGCGCTGGGCCGTTCGACCGGCACGGTCCGCCTGAGCTGGCTCGGCGAGGCGCCGGACGGCGTCGATGCGCAGCCCTGGCGCGTCGCACTTGCGTCCTTGCGGGGCGCCGGCCTGGCCGCGCATCAGGCGTTGCGTGCGGTGGCAGAAATGTCGCCGGATTTCGAGCGACTGGCCGAGCGGGCCGAAGCGCTGGCATTGCGGTGCGAGCGTTTCGCCGAACCTGCGGCCGACGGCCGCGTGCGTTGGGTCGACGTGTCGGGCACGCCGTGGCGGCTTGTGGAGGCGCCACTGGACATCGCGGAGGCGATGAAGGCCCAACTGCTGTCAGCGTCGTCGGCTGCAGGTGACCGGCAGGGGCCGGGCCGGGCCTGGATCTTCACGTCCGCCACGCTGGGCGACGATGCCCGCCTCAGCTGGTTCACCGAGTCCTGCGGCCTGCAGTCGGCCGAAGTTCTGCGGGTCGACAGTCCGTTCGACTATGCGCGCCAGGCCGCGCTGTACGTGCCCGCAGACATGCCGCGCCCGGCTGAACCGTCGTACCCCGCGCACGTGGCACGGCTGGCAGGCGACGCGGCTGCCGTCCTGGGTGGGCGAACGCTGGTCCTCACGACAACGCTGCGGTCGATGCGGACGATTGGCGACGAACTCGCGCGCCGCTTCGGCGATCTGCTGGAGCAGCCCGTACAGGTGCTGGTGCAGGGGCAACAGCCCAAACGCGTGCTGATCGACCAGTTCATGGCTGCAGGCGACCGAGGTGCGATTCTGGTGGCTTCGGCGTCCTTCTGGGAAGGGATAGACCTGCCCGGTGACATGCTGCAACTGGTCGTGATCGACAAGCTGCCGTTCCCGCCGCCCGACGATCCGCAGGTCGAGGCACGGTCACGCCGGCTCGAGCAACAACGGCGCAACCCGTTCTCGGAGTACTCACTGCCAGAGGCCGCGATGGCGCTCAAGCAGGGGGCGGGCCGGCTGATCCGCCGCGAGACCGACGCCGGCATCCTCGTGGTCTGCGACCCCCGTCTGGCGACGATGAGCTATGGCCGACGGCTGGTCGCTGCATTGCCGCCGATGCGGCGGCTGCAGTCGGCCAGCGAGTTCGAAGGCGAACTCACCAGAATTGCCACCAGGCCGCTTCCTTCTGTCTGAATCCCCGCGTGAGGAAGGTGCTTTGCGGATAGTTCTGCTGCAGCACGCGCTGCGTGTCGTCGCGCAACTGGGTCATGCCCAGGGCATCGTAAGAACGCACCATGATGTAGAGCGCTTCTTCCGTTGCCGGCACCTCACGGTAGTCGGTCACCGCGATCTGCGCGCGGTTGACGGCCGCCAGGTAAGCGCCGCGCGTGTAGTAGTAGCGGGCCACGTGCACTTCGTACTGCGCCAGCGAGTTGACGATGTAGGTAATGCG
>JAGOCV010000005.1 GCA_017998575.1 Burkholderiaceae bacterium | reverse complement strand
GTGGCGCAGGCGGTGCCGGGGGCGCAGGCGGGGCGATGGGCGCGGGCGCAGGCGGCACGACCACGCCCGTGGGGGCTTCTGGGGCGGGTGTCGGGTCGGGAATGGCGATGGGTTGAGGTGCCGGCGGCGGCGTGGGCGCGCGAGGGGCAGGCCGGGGACGCTGCTGGGGTGGCGGCGGCGGGGGCGGAGCCACGCGCGGCGGCTCCATCAGCTGCACGATGATCTCGGCCGGCACGATGACCTCGACGGCACGGCGCAGCAGGCCGCTCTGGATGGCCCACAGCGCGGCGACGTGGAACAGGACCACACTGCCCGCGATGACGACGTTGCGGCTCAGGAGGGGAGACGGGGGACTGGCGTGCGCACTCATTGATTCAGACGCCTGCACAAGGCAGTTCACAGGCCGGGAACGAGCCTACCGCCAGGAGCGAGGAGCTATGTTACTTCCTGAAAATCCACCAGGCCGAGCCTACGACCAGGATCAGGCTGAAACCCAGGCTCGCCAGTGTTTCCATGCCGGGGCTTCGCGCGGGGCTCAGGCCGAGGCCGGAACCATCTGGATCGCGGCCACCGGCCGGGAGGGGCAGCACTGCGCGACGACATCGCGGGCGCAGCTTTCGCACTGGCCGCATTGGGACGCCACGCCGAGCTCGAACTGGATGTCGTCGAAATCCATGCCCGCACGCGCATGGCGCGCGATTTCGCGGTCAGACACTCGGCGGCAAACGCAAACGATCATGGCAGCAGGGGCTGTCGGGTGGAGGTGCGCGATTATAAATACGAATCCCTCGCATTTGCAATAAATTTGCAGTGCGAGTGGAAGGGGTATCGCGGAACGGGTGACCGCGGTGGCCGGTCAGGCTCGGGCTGTCGGCCAGAGCGCGTCGGGCGTTATGTCGGCCAGCGTGGCGCAGCCGCTCAGGGCCATGGCCATTTCCAGCTCGGCGCGCAGCAGGTGCAGGACGTGAACCACCCCCACTGCGCCCGCCGCCGCCAGCCCCCACATGCATGGCCGGCCGACCAGCACGGCGCGGGCGCCCAGCGCCAGAGCCTTGAACACATCGGTGCCGCGCCGGATGCCGCCATCCATCAGCACGGGCACGCGGCCGGCCACGGCCTGCACCACGCCAGGCAGGGCGTCGAGCGTGGCGACGGTGGTGTCGAGCGTGCGTCCGCCATGGTTGGAGACGATCAGTCCGTCCACCCCGAAGTCGATCGCGTGCCTGGCGTCGGCCGGCGAAAGGACGCCCTTGAGCAGGATGGGAAGGGCCGTTTCGGCCCGCAGCGATGCGAGGTCGTCCCAGCGCGCGGCGCTTCCGACCAGCGGCGACGCGAACAGCGGGCTCTCGCCCGCCGCTGCGGTGTGTGAGGACGGCTGCTGCATGCCTTCCAGATTGACGGCCCGAATACCTTCGGGGAGCGTGAAACCGGCGCGCTGCTCGCGGTTGCGGGCGCCGTTCACGGGTGCGTCCACGGTCACCACCAGCGCCTTGAAGCCCGCGGCGTCAACGCGGCGCACCAGGTCGCGCGTGAAGGCGCGGTCGGGCTGGATGTAGAGCTGAAACCACAGGGGCGCGCCGGCGTGGGCCGCGACCTCTTCCACCGCCGTGCTCGACTGGGTGCTCAGCACCATGCCGGCACGCATGGCCGCGGCGGCCAGCGCCATGGCGCGCTCGCCATCCGCATGCGCCAGCTGCTGGTAGGCCACGGGGGCGATGAAGAGCGGATGCTCGTAGCTGTGGCCCAGCAGCTCGAGCCGCGTATGGGCCGACGTGAGGTCCTGCAGGACGCGGGGCAGCAGGCGCAACCGGCTGAACGCCGCGAGGTTGTCGGCCAGCGTGCGCTCGTCGGCTGCGCCGCCGCTGAGGTAGGCCCAGGCCGAGGCCGTCATGCGCTCGCGGGCGTAGGCTTCGTAGTCGGCGACGCAGACGATGTCGGGGGGGATGCGCACCAGCGGTGCGAGCGGCCGGGACATGGACTCAGGTCTCGGCCCACTGGCGCAACAGGTTGTGATAGACGCCTGTGAGTTGCACCAGGGCAGGATCTGCGGGCACGCGCGGGTGCAGCGCCTGGATGGCGGTGTCGAGTTCCCACAGTAGCGAGCGCTGCGTGGCGTCGCGCACCATGCTCTGCACCCAGAAGAAGGCCGACACGCGGGCGCCGCGCGTGACGGGCGTCACCCGGTGCAGGCTGGTACCGGGGTAGAGCACCATGTGGCCGGCGGGCAGCTTGACCTGGTGCGTACCGTAGGTGTCCTCGATGACCAGTTCGCCGCCGTCGTAGTCGGCGGGATCGGTCAGGAACACGGTGGCCGAGATGTCGGTGCGCACCTTGTGCGGCGTGCCTGGCAGGTTGCGGATGGCGTTGTCGATGTGGTTGCCGTAGGTGCCACCGCCGGTGTAGCGGTTGAAGGTGGGCGGCAGCACCTTCAGCGGCAGCGCGGCCGCGACGAAGCGCATGTTGCCGCTCAGGGCGTCCAGCAATGAGTTGGCGACCTGCTGTGCGGCCTTGTGGTCGGCCGGCACCTGCTCGTTGTTCTTGGCCCGTGCCGCCTGCGCGCCAGCGGTGAGCCGGCCGTCCGCCCAGGGGGCCTGATCGAGCACCGACTTGCACTGCCGGGCCTGTTCTGCGGTCAGAAGATCGGGAATGGTCAGCAGCATGGGTGTCGTGTGGACTGAGGGCGCCTCGAGTTTAGCGAAGCACGCGTCCTGTCCTGCCGCTCAGCCGGGCCCGGAGCCGTCACGGCTCCATCCGCCGCCGAGTGCCTTGTACAGGTCCAGGGCGGACTGCAAGCGCGCCAGTCGCAACTGTGCCAGCTGGTCCTGCGCCGAAAACAGCGTGCGTTGGGCATCGAGTACCGCCAGCAGATCGCCCACGCCCTCGCGGTAGCGCAACTCGGCCAGGCGCAGGGTGCGCTGGGCCTGTAGCAATACCTGCTGCTGCGTGGCTTCCTGACGCGCGTTGCGGTCGGCATTGCCCAGGCCGTCGTCGACCTCCTTGAGGGCCGTGCGCACCGAGCGGGCGTAGGTTTCGACCAGCAGTTCGCGCTGTACGCGCGAACTCTCGACCTGCAGGCGCTGGCGGCCGTTGTCGAACAGGTTCTGCGACAGCGACAGCCCCAGCGACAGCGTGCTGGTTGCATTGGCCAGCGACAGCAGCGCGGCGCTGCTCACGCCGCCGGATGCCGACAGCGAGAAGCCCGGCAGCAGCGCCGCGCGCGCGGCTGCCACGTTGGCATCGGCGGCGGCCAGGCCGGCTTCGGCCGAGGCGAGATCGGGCCGGCGCACCAGCAGATCCGACGGCAGGCCCGGCGCCACGCGCGGCACGGTGAGCTGCGTCAGTTGCTCCACAGGCGGTGGCGGCACGTCCTGCGGCACGCGGCCGAGCAGCAGGGCCAGGGCCGACGCCAGCTGGCGCTGCTGCACCTCCAGCGGCAGCAACGCGGTGCGCTGCGACAGCACGGTGGTGGTCTGCTGAGACACCTCCAGCGGCGTCGCCACGCCGTTGCGCGCACGCGCTTCGACAACGCGCAGCACGCGCTCGGCGATGGCCAGGTTCTCGCGCGCGATGTCGGTGCGCGCCCGTGCTGCCAGCAACTGGAAATACGTGCTGGCCACGGCGGTGGATACCGTCAGGCGTACGGTGTCCAGGTCATAGCGACTGGCCGCCAGCGAGGCCTCGGCGCCCTGCACGCCGGCGGCGATACGACCCCACACGTCGATCTCGTAGCTCACCGACAGCGAGGCACTGGTGCCGCGGCGCGAGGTGGCAGGAAGGCCGGGCGCATCGCTGCGGTTACCCGACGTGCCGGCGCTCACGCCTACGGTCGGCAGCAGCGATACGCCCGCCAGGTTGGCCGCGATCTCGGCTGCTCGCACGCGCTGCGCCGCGATGCGCAGGTCGGTGCTGCTCCGGTCTGCCTCATCGATCAATGAGACCAGCGGCGCCGAGCCGAAACCCAGCCACCAGTCGCGCTGCACGGGCGCGGCGTCGGCCGCTGCGGCTTCGGTCCAGCCGGCGGGCAGGGGAAGGGCGGGGCGCGTGCGCGGCTCCTGCACGGCGCAGCCGGCCAGGGCCAGCGCGGCCAGCACGGTGGCGGCGCGCGGGATGGCTCGCCGGTGCGGGTCATGTGGTGTCGTCGTCATCGTCGATGCCATGTCGTTCTTCATTCCGAGGCGAGCGCCACCACCGGATCGAGGCGCGCCGCCTTGCGTGCCGGCAGGAAGCCGAACACCAGGCCCGTGCCGAAAGCGCAGCCGAAGGCCAGCAGCACCGGCATCACCGAGTACTGGATGGGCGTGCCGAAAGCCTCGATGATGGCCGCCGCGCCCAGGCCGAAGCCCACGCCCAGCAGGCCGCCGATGGCCGAAACCATGAGCGCTTCGATGAGGAACTGCTGCATGATGTTGCGCGTGCGTGCGCCCGTCGCCATGCGGATGCCGATCTCGCGCGTGCGCTCGGTCACGCTCACCAGCATGATGTTCATCACGCCGATTCCGCCCACCAGCAGCGAGATCGCGGCGATGGAGCCCAGCAGGATGGTCATGGTGTCCTGCGTTTCGGTGGCGGTGTCGATGATCGAGGCCATGTTGCGGATCTGGAAATCGATCACGCCGTGGCGCTCGGCCAGCAGCGACTCGACGGCGCTTTGCGTCTCGTCGATGCGCGCGACGTTGTCCACCGCGATGGTCACGTTGCGCAGGTAGCGCTGGCCCGACAACCGCAGCTGGCTGGTGGCGTAGGGCACCATGACCACGTCGTCCTGGTCGGATCCCGTGGGCGAGGCGCCCTTGGGACTGAGGATGCCCACCACCTGGAAGATCAGGCTGTTGACCAGGATGTACTGGCCGATCGGCTCTTCGCCATTGGGAAACAGCGCCTTGGCCGCCGTCTCGCCCAGCACGGCCACCGTGGCGTAGTTGAGGTCGTCGTCCTCGCTGAAGAACGTGCCGCGCGCCACCGGCCACTTGCGCGCGATGGGGAAGCGGTACGACGTGCCCGTGACGCTGCTCGCGTAGTCGATGCCGCCGTAGCGCAGGGTGACGCTGCTGGTCTGCTCGGGGATGGCGGCCAGCACGTTGGGCACCTCGGCGTTGATGGCCGCCACGTCGGATTGCACCAACGTGGTCACGAAGCCGCGCTGGTTGGGCGCGCCGGGCCGCACGAGCAGCAGGTTGGAGCCCATGGCGCTGATGCGGTCGAGCACCACCTGCTTGGCGCCATCGCCAATGGCCAGCATGGCAATGACCGATGCCACGCCGATCACGATGCCCAGCAGCGTGAGGATGGCGCGGAACACGTTGGCCTTGAGCGCGCGCCATGCGGTCTTGGCGGCCTCGGCCACCTCGCCCAGCGTGGAGTGGCGCGCGGTGCGCGGTGTCCAGGCCAGCGCGCGCGCGGCCGACTCGGCATCGGGTTGCGACGGGCCGGGATCGGCCACGATGTGGCCGTCCTTGATCTCGATGACGCGGTGCGCATGCGCGGCCACCTCGGCCGCGTGTGTGATGAGGATGACGGTGTGGCCCTGCGCCGAGAGCTCCTTGAGCAGCGCCATCACGTCCGCGCCGCTTTTGCTGTCGAGGGCGCCCGTGGGCTCGTCGGCCAGGATCACGCGGCCGCCGTTCATCAGCGCGCGCGCGATCGACACGCGCTGTTGCTGGCCGCCCGACAGCTGGTTGGGCCGGTGATGGCCGCGCTCGTGCAGGCCCAGGCGCTCCAGCAGTTCGGATGCGCGCACGTGGCGCTCGGCCGGCGGCACGCCGGCATAGACGGCGGGCACTTCCACGTTCTCCGCCGCCGTGTTGGTGGCGATCAGGTTGTAGCTCTGGAAGACGAAGCCGAAGGCATCGCGACGCAGCTCGGCGAGCTCGTCACGGTCGAGCTGCGCCACGTCGCGGCCCATGAAGTGGTAGCTGCCCGTGCTGGGCTTGTCCAGGCAGCCCAGGATGTTCATCAGGGTCGACTTGCCCGATCCCGAGGCGCCCATGATCGCCACGAGCTCGCCGGGATAGATGGCCAGGTTCACGCCGTGCAGCACGCGCGTGGCCAGGTCGCCGTTGCGGTACGTCTTGGTGACGCCGCGGATGTCGATGAGCGGAACGCCCGTCGTCGCCATGGCCGGACCGGAATCTGCCGCGGAATTCACCGGCGGCCGCCGGGTGCTGCTGCGCCGCCGAAGGCACCGCCGCCTTGTGGACCCGGGCCACCCTGCGGGCCGCTGGCCTGGGCGCCGCCACGACGGGGTGTGTCGGGTTGCTTGACGCCGGCCACCACCCGGTCGCCCTCGTTCAGGCCGGAGAGGATCTGGGCGTGCACGCGATTGCTCACGCCAATGGTGACCTCGCGTTCCTCGATCTGGCCGGCAGCCGTCTCGACCTTCACCGTCGCCTTGCGCGGCGGACGCGGTGCGGGTGCCGCCGTCGATTGCGTTCCCGATGCCTGGGCGCGGGCGCCGGCATTGCGGGGACGGTCGCCGTTGCCGGGCGCGTTGCCGCCCTGTGCCGCCCGGCGGGCCTGCATCTCGGTGCGCATGCGCTGGCGCTCTTCGTCCGACATACGGCCCCAGGCCTCGCGGTCGAAGCGCGGGCGTTCGCCCCCGGCGGCATCGCCGCGCGGGGCGCCCTCGGCCGAGGCGGTCGGGCGCGGGCTGCCGCCTTCGCCGCGGCGCTCGCGCGGGGCTTCGCCGGAGGCGGGGCGCGCGGTTGCGGCTGCGGTGGCGGGCGGCGCATTGCGCGATACGGCCGAGGCCGCCGACGCTGCGGATTCCGGTGCCGAAGCGGCTGGCGCACTGCCGGGTGCGCCGCGGTCGCGCGTGTTCGTGCCGCCGGTGCCCTGAGGCCCAGGGCGCGCGATGGTCAGCGCCGACATGGGTGCCACCAGCACGTCACGTGCCTCGGAGACGATGAAGAACACCTGCGCGGTCATCTGCGTCATGAGCGCGCGGTTGGGGTTGGGCACTTCGAACAGCGCGTTGTAGAGCACGACGTTGTTGGTCACCGTGGGCGTGGGCTCGATCTTCTTGAGCTGGCCCCACCAGCGGCGGCCCTGGCTGCCCAGTGTGGTGAAGTAGGCCGGCATGCCCGTGCGGAGGCGGCTCACGTCGGCCTCGGACACCTGCGTCTGCACCGTCATGGCCGACAGGTCGGCGATGCGCAGGATGGTGGGCGCCGACTGGTTGGTGTTGAGCGTCTGGCCCTGCTTGGCCGTGATGCTGGCCACCGTGCCGCTCATCGGCGCATAGATCTTGGTGTAGTTGAGGTTGGTTTCGTCCACGCGCATGGAGGCCTGGATCTGCTCGATGCCCGCGCGCGTCGAATTGATCGCGGCCCGGGCCGCGGCCAGTGTGGTCTCGGCGTTCTGCACAGCTTCGAGGGTGGTGGCTTCCTCGGTCATCAGGTTGCGCTGGCGCTGCGCATCGCGTTGCGCCTTGGCCAGGTTGACCTCCTGCTGCACCAGATCGGCCTGGCGGGCCCGCAGTTGGGCGCGGCTGGCGTCCACGCGTGCGGCCAGCGCCTCGGCATCGATCTCGGCGAGCAGCTCGCCTTCGTGCACTTCGGAGCCCACCTCGACCAGGATGCGGCGCAACTGGCCCGAGACCTGCGCGCCCACATCCACGTAATCACGCGGTTGCAGCGAGCCGGTGGCGCTCACCAGGTCTTCGATGTCGCCGCGCTGGATGGAGGCGAAGATGTACTGGTCGCCCGTAGGCGCGGCCCCCCAGGTTTTCCAGGCATACCAGCTGCCGGCACCAAGCACGCCGAGCGCGACGATGGCAAGGCCTGCGCGCGCGAGGCGCCGGCGGGTGATGGGGGAGGGTGTCGACGGCTTCGTGGATCGCTCGGTCATGGGTGGCCGGGAGAGGTCTGTGTGGATGCAGGCAGCGCAGGTGCGCCATCGTATGCGGTGGGCCACCGTGCCGTATGTGGCGGCAGTTGCCGATGCATGTCTGGACTGTAAAGGCGCCGTGGCCAGCGCCCTGCGCTGTGCAACGCTGGCGCGGGGTGCGGCGTTGACAGGGCGGGCCTCAGTAGACGTCCCGCCGGTAGCGGCCCGCGCGCGCCAGTTCGTCGAGCGCGCCGCGGCCCAGCAGTCGCGCCAGTGTGTCGTCCACGGCCTGTGCCATGCCCTGCAGGCTGCCGCACACATAGAGCGCCGCGCCGTCGGCCACCCAGGCGCGCACTTCGTCGGCCGCAGCGGCCAGGCGATGCTGCACATAGGTGCGCTCGTCCTGATCGCGCGAGAAGGCCAGATCCAGCCGCGTCAGCAGGCCGCGCGTCTGCCACTGCCGCATCTCGGCCTGGTAGTGCCAGTCGTGCGCTGCCTGGCGCTCGCCGAAGATCAGCCAGTTGCGCGAGGCCACGCCCATGGCGGCACGCGCGCGCAGGTGGCCGCGCAGGCCGGCCAGGCCCGTGCCATTGCCGATCAGGATCAGCGGGCGCCCTGCGTTGTCGCCCAGCCGGAAGTTGCGGTGCGCGCGCAGCCTCAGGCTCACCGCGCCGCCGACGTCCAGGCGCGGCGCCGGATGCGGTCCACCCAGTCCCGTGAGCCATCCCGAGGCCACGCCCGGTGTGCCGTCCACGCGCATCTGCTGGCGCACCAGCAGGTGCACGCGGCCATCGGCGGCGATGGAGCCTATGGAGTATTCGCGCGCATGGTCAGGGTCGCCCGGCGCGCGCAGCTGGATCAGGTCGCCCGAGTCCCAGGCGGGCGTGCTGCCGGCCGGCGGCTCCAGCTCGATGTGGAACACCGGCGCGCCGGTGCTGCCGGGATTGAGGTGTTCGCGGGCGGCCAGCGTCCAGTCTTCATAGGGGGCGCTGTCCCAGGCTGGCACGTCATCGAGCGTGGCGATGTGGCCCAGGTGGTGCTGCCAGCGTGCGATGGCCTCGCCGTCGCCGCGGTCGACGTCGATGCGGTCGAACTGCGCCTGCGCGCCGCAGCCGTCGAGCCAGCTTTCGAGCCGGCGGCCGAAGCCGCAGTAGTTGGCGTAGGTGGCGTCGCCCAGCGCCAGCACGGCGTACTGCAGGCTGGAGAGGTCGGGCGCCTCGCCCATCACGCGCCGCGCGAAGGCCACGCCCTGGTCGGGTGGATCACCTTCGCCGTAGGTGCTGACGATGAAGAGGGCACGCGTGGCGCGGGCCAGCTGGGCGGCGGACGCCTCGGCGAGCGACAGCACATGCACCGGCTCGCCGGCCGCGTGCAGCAGGCGCCCGGTGTGCCAGGCCAGATCTTCGGCGGTGCCGGTCTGGCTGGCGAACAGCACCAGCGTGGCGTCGCGCCCGTCGGCCGATGCCAGCTGCGCGGCCTTGTCGCGCGCGGCGCGGCGTTCGTTCAGCACACCGCGCAGCACCCAGGCACACAACATCAGGTAGGCGAACACGACGGCCGCAGCGCCCGCCAGGCGCGCAGTGGAGAGGGCCGCGATCATGGGAGCAGGCGTTCGAATGCCGGCGTCATGCGCGGCGCGGCAAGCGTGCCTGCCGCGCCGTGTTCCACGAACAGCGCGGGCAGATCGCGCTCGCGAGCGAACGCCAGGCCGTCGTCGGGCCCCAGTACCGTGAGCGTGGTGGCCAGCGCGTCGGCCTGCATGCACTCGGCATGCAGCACGGTGACACTGGCCAGGCAGTGGCGCACCGGCTCGCCAGTGCGAGGGTCGAGCGTGTGCGAGTAGCGCCGTCCGTCATGGTCGAAGGCGTGCCAGGTGTCGCCCGACGTGGCGATGGCCAGACCCCGCAGTGGCAACGCGAGCTGCGGCCGGTCGCAGCCCGCGTCCACGGCCACCCTCCAGGGCAGGCCATCGGGCCGCTGGCCGCGCGCCAGCAGCTCGCCACCGACTTCGACCAGGCAGTCGGTGATGCCGAGCGCGCCCAGCGCATCGGCCACCCGATCGACGGCGAAACCTTTGGCGATGCCCGACAGGTCGAGCCGCACGCCGCCGGGCTGGTGCAGCCGGCCCTGATCGTCGAACGCCAGCCGACGCCAGCCGCACTGCGCGCGCGCGTCGGCGATTTCGCTGGCCGTGGGTGGCGTGTCACGGCCTGCAGGCGCAGCGCCGTCGTCGCGCGGACCGAAGCCCCACGCATCGACCAGCGCGCCCATGGTCGGATCGAACGCGCCGCCCGATGCTTCTGCGTGGGCGATCGCGCAGCGCATCACGCGCTGGAATTCGGGCGGCAGCGGTTGCCAGTGGCCGGCTTCGGCGCGGTTGAAGCGGCCGAGGTCGGAGTCGGGCTCCCAGTGGCTCATCTGCGCCACGACAGCTTCCAGCGCCGCTTCGGCCGCGCTGCTCACCACCGGCAGCGCAATCAGGTGCGGATTGCCCAGGCGCACCGACCAGGTGGTGCCCATGGTGCGCCCGCCCACCTGGTGCAGCGTGCCCGGATCGGCCCGGCGCGGCTGCGCCACGTTGGCGTAGCCGCGGATGTTCCAGGTGGCGAAGGCCGGCTGCATGCGGGGACGGCGCGAATCCGGATCAGGGCAGGACTTCGACCGTGCCCACGTAAGACAGGCGGCGTTCCTTGGCCTGCGGGAGCGAGGTCTTCTCGTCCTTGGCGTCGGCGTCGATCCAGTACACGCCCGCCTGCGGCCAGGTGACGGTGAATTCGCCCCTGGCATCGGTCCTGGCGTCGATGGCGCCGACGGCGTCACGGTAGCGTGTGCCGCCCAGCACCAGCTTGACTTCCAGGCCTTCGGCGGGCTTGCCGTCGACGTGGAAGGCGAAAGTCGCCTTGTCGCCCTTGGCCAGATCGGCCACCGGCGTCACCGGAACGAGTTCGAGGCCCTTGCCGGTCAGGCGCAGCGGCGTGGGCTTGCCCACGGTGACGAAGGTTTCGACGCGGCCGGCAGACTCGGTCACGCGCAGGTCGGTGGCGTCGGACGGCACTTCCCGGGCAAACGATTCGGCGTTGCCACGCCAGCGCTTGGGCTGGCCGGCCTTGTCCTTGTAGCTGGCGAACAGGCCGGCATTGATCACGGCCAGGCGGTAGGTGCCCTGCTGCGTGAGCTGCAGGTCGAACACGCTGCGCAGCTTGCCGGTGTGCAGGTTCTGCGGCGCCAGCGCGCTGCCGTCCGGTGCCGTGACGGTCAGGCCGTCGAGGCGCAGCGGCACGTGGTTGAAGAAGAACAGGTCGTTGGAAACGGCGGCATCCACCGTGATCCATTCTGCCTTGGACAGTACCGTGCTCGACGGCAGCAGCCACACGTTGTGGGCTTGTGCCGTGCCGCACACGCCTGTCAGGGCGAGCAGGCCGAACGAGATGTGCGTGAGATGCTTGCGCAGGATGTTCATGGTTTTCTCCTCTTGATCGATGGGGGCGGTCAGGGCTTGAGTTCGAGCGCGATCGCGCCCAGCTCGCTGCTGCCCTGGCCCTGCAATTGCTCGGGCTTGGCAGGCGGCCACTGGAACGGGATGGTCACGACCTCGCGGCCCCCCACCTCGCGCGAGGCTTCAACCACCAGCCTGTAGCTGCCGGCCGGCAGTCTGGGCAGCGGGTTCGAGCCTTCGGTGAAGCTGATCTGGTGCTTGCCCGCAGGCTTGGTCGCGCCACTGACTCCATCCACCGGCATCCGCAGTTCGCGGCCGGTGCGGCGCCACCACTGGCGCATGTCCTTGAGCCACTTCGTGCCTTCGCCTTCGGCGCCGCGCATCTTGACGTCGTACCAGACGGCCAGCGTGGCCGGCACGGTGTTGTCGGCACGCTCGATCCACACGGCCACGTAAGGCCGGTGGTACTCGGCGACGTTCAGGCGCGGAATCTCGACGTTGACGCCCAGGCCGGCCGCAAAGGCCGGTGCACCGAGGAGGGCGCCCAGTGCGGCGCAGTAGCGGATATTCATGCGAGCTCTTCCTTCTGTTGGATTTCGGATGTGGCCCCGGCAACGGTCATCAGTGGATGAACAGCATGGCCAGCAGCAGCGGGATCACCACGCCCATGCCCACCATGGGCCAGGTGAGCGGGCGCTTGGCAGCGTGCATCTGCAGGATGAACAGGCCGGTGATGGAGAACAGAAGCGCGGCCACGGCGAAGATGTCGATGAACCAGCTCCAGGCGACACCGGTGTGGCGGCCCTTGTGCAGGTCATTGAAGTAAGAGACCCAGCCGCGGTCGGTCGACTCGTACTCGACCTGCCCGTCCTCCAGGCTGATGCGCAGCCAGGCGTCGCCGCCGGGCCGCGGCATCGAGAGATAGGCCTCTTCTTCGGACCATTCGGCGGCTCGGTCGCCCGGGGTCACCTGCCATTGCTCGCGCACCCAGGCCTGCACGGGCGCAGGCAGCGCGGCCGCCTTGTCGCCGCGCAGGGCCTGCTCGCGCATCAACTGCTCAAGCGCATCGGGCAACTGGCCGGCGTGGGTAGTGACCTGCGGCTTGGCCTCGATGGAGCCGGCATGGTTGAGCGTGATGCCGGTGATCGAGAACAGCAGCATGCCGAGCAGGCACAGGGCCGAACTGATCCAGTGCCATGTGTGCAGCGTCTTGAGCCAATAGGCCCTGCGCCCGCTGTCGTTACCTGCCTGCATGCTGAAAAAAGCCGGATGAAAAACCCGCACGCGCGATGCTGCGGGCGGGAGGAGAGCTCCGGATTGTATAGGACGCGAATAAGAATTAATATCGTTTACGCGGGATTTACATGATCCGGCACAGACGGCACCGTTGCGGCGCTTCGTCCCGGACACCCACGCTGCCGGGGTCGCTGCGGCAGGCCGCCGGGTCAATCACGTCAGGCGGGCAGTACGACCCAGTGGTTGTCCAGCCGCAAGGGCGCGCCGCCGATCCGGGGCAGCGCCGCCACGCTACGCGCGCCCACGCTGCCGAGCGTCACGGAATCCTCGCGCCCGCCGGCCCAGAGCGACGCGCCGGCCGTGCCGGCCTGATCGACCAGCAAGGCGCAGGCTTCGGGCAGCGAGACGTCGGCCGACCAGCGCGTGCCGCCCCCGGCACGGGCTTCGAACAGGGACACACGGTTCGCGCGTGGGCAACTGACGGCGAAGCAGCCGTTGGCGAAGGCGATGTCCCCGCCATAGCCGGCCAGCGCGTGCGGCGTATTCACCGTGCGCAGTTCCTGCCCATCGAACACGGCCAGCACCGGCGCGGCGATGCGGGCCTGCGCATCGGCGTGTTCGGCCTGCAGCGCCACGCCCAGCAACGGCCGGCCCTGCTCGTCGTGCCCCCAGGCCATGTGGCGCAGCGAGAGACGGCGATCGGGCAGTCGCCATTGGCCCAGGAGTTCGCCCGCGCGGGCCGCTGCGCCACGTCCCGCGGTGCGAAGGCGCACCACCGAAGCGTCCATGCGGTCGAGGTGGATCTTGAGCCGCCCCGTTTCGGGCAAGGCCGGAATGCCGCCATTGGCGACCAGCAGGCTGCCGTCGGCATCCAGCAGCAGCTCGTGCGGATCCATGCCGTGGGTGGGCCATTCGGCCAGTTTCTCCAGCGACGTCGAGTCGCGCACGCCGATCAGGCCCTGGCCGGTTTCCAGGTCGGATTCGGTGGTGTAGAGGTGGCGTCCGTCGGCACTGGCGATGACGTGGCCGTTGAACGCGCGGTCGGGCTCGATCCAGTGCCAGGCCACGGGCTGGCTGTCACGGTCCCAGCGCAGCAGCCAGTCGCCGGGCCGGCGCGCGACGGACAGCAGCGTGCCGCCGGCTTCGGCCAGCAGACCGTGGGCGCGCGTGGGCACATCCAGCGCGGCGTGCACGCCGAGATGCCCCGGTCGCGCCGACAGCACGCCCAGGCGATAGCCGCTGGTGTCTTCCCATGCAGCCGCGAAGCGGGCGCCCGGCCGCACGCTGGCCATCGAGGGCAGGGCCCACGAGCCCAGCAGGGCGACCGTGCTGGCCAGCCAGATGCGGCGATCCGTCATGCCATCAATCCCCATCGGCGTCGGAGAAGCCGATGTTGACTTCGAGCGCAGGGGCGATCTCGCCTTCCACCAGGCGTTTCACGCCCGCCAGTGCCCGCGCGGCGGCGTTCACCTTGGCCGCGTCGGCCGGTACCAGGTCCTGGAAGGCCGCATCGACCTGGCCGACGGACGCGCGCAGCTTGTCGGCCAGCGGATTGAGGCCGCGGCCGCGCAGGTAGGTTTCCACGGGCACGAGATCGATGCCCGGTTGCGGCACGCCGCTGGCGCGGAAGGTGGCCAGTCCACCCACGCCTTCCCATTCGGCGGCCCAGGCCTGCGCCGTGAGGCCGCTGGCCTGGCGGCCGAACGCGGGCGGCTTGTTGCCGGCACTGCGCAACGGCTTCTCGAGGTTGGCCCAGCGCAGGCGTTCCAGCCCGCCGACCCACTGGTTGACGAACTCGACCATGGCAGGCACGCCGGGCTCGCTTTCATCCGACCAGTCGAGCGCAGCGAGATCGGCGAAGCCCTGGGCCAGGGCGCGGGCCTCGGCGTCGATCTCGGCCGCGACCTGGATCGCATAGCGGCAGGCCGGCGTCGCCGGAGCCACGGGTTGGGCCCAGAGCATCCATTCGAGCGCGGGCAGGCCCTTGGCGGGCGTGCCCACGCGCTCCATCGCCTTGGCGTCGGCTGGCTGCGCGCGGATGGCGCGCTGGATGAGTTCGGGCCGCGTGGGCGTGAAGTCGATCTGCCGCATGGATCGGCGCTGCACCAGCGGCCCGATGGCAACCGCTGCCAGGCGTTCCCAGGCCAGCGTGGTGCGCTGCCAGTCCTGGCGCAGCACGGCGATGTCGTCGGCCGGCGTGCCGCTGCAGAACTGCCGGGTGTCCTGCGACAGCGCTGCCGCCGCGGCGGCGAAATCGCGCGAGCGCGGGGCGTACCACTGCTGATGCACGCCTTTCATGAAGGCGGCGGTGTCGTAGAAGGGCAGGGCCTCGTTGGCGGCCACGACCTGGGCGGATGCCTGCCAGGGCAGCACCAGCGCCAGCGCGAACAGGGTCGCAGCGGCCGGGCGGAGGGTTCTCGTGTACATGCGCAACCTCAGAGGGATTCGACGAAACGCACCAGGGCCGCGCGGTCTTCGGCCGACAGCCGCAGCACCGTGTCGCGGCTGGCCTGGGCCTCGCCACCATGCCACAGGATGGCTTCGAGCACGCCGTCGGCGCGCCCGTCATGCATCAGCCGCGTGTGACCATTGACGTCTTTCACCAGGCCCACGCCCCACAGCGGCGGCGTGCGCCACTGGCGGCCACTGGCCAGGAAGTCGGGGCGGCCATCGGCCAGCTCGGGGCCCATGTCGTGCAGCAGCAGGTCGGTGTAGGGCCAGATGGTCTGTCCCTTGAGCGCGGGGCTGGTCAGGCGCGGAAACGGGCCTTCGGCGGTGACGTAGCTCGGCCGGTGGCACACGGCGCACTGCGCCTGCGCGAACAGCTTCTGGCCCTGCAGCACTTCGGGGTCGCGGGGCTTGCGGCGCGCGGGCGGGGCCAGCGTGGCTTCGTAGAACACGACGTCGTCGAACGTCTTGTCGTCGATCTCGGGTGCCTTGCCCTCGGCGCCGCGCGGCGCAGCCAGGCAGTCCTTCTGCGTGGGCGTGCAGGTTTCCTGGGGGAACAGCCGGGAAGTGATGCCCATGTCGCCCTGGAAGGCGGCGCCCGTCTGGTGTGCGAGCGTGGCGACGTTGGCCTTCCAGCCGAAGCGCCCGATCAGGTGCTTCTGCGAGGGTGCGTCCCACACGCGGTTGGGCATGCCGCGGATCGGCCCGCCCAGAGCGGCCTGATCGCGCGCATTGCGCAGGATCTCCGATTCGGGAATGGCTTCGATCAGGCCCACGCCGATGATCTGCGGCGCCAGCCGCGGGCTGGTCATCACGTCCGGCGACATCGGGCCATAGTTCAAATCGGCGAAGCCGTAGACAGGCTTTTGCAGCGTGTAGGGCGTGCCATCAGCGAAGCGGCCGGTCACCGTCTCGTGGCGGATGGTGATGTTGCCTTCGGGCTTGACGTTGCGGATGGCGAAGTTGGAAAACTGGTCGCCATACACCGGATCGGGCCGGGGTCCGCCATGCGCGTCCTGCCCGGGCACCGACAGACGCATGAGCAGGCCCACGGGCTGGTCCATCAGGCCGTTGCGGAAGTCGGGCGGCGCGCCGCGTCCGTCCTGCACGTGGCAACCGCCGCACGAGCGCGCGATGAAGTGCGGGCCCAGCCCGTCGCGCGCTTTGGTGGAGGCCGGCGCCTGAACCCAGTTGCGCTTGAAGAACGAATTGCCGATGACGAAACGCGTGCGTTCGGCATCGGTGAGGTTGGCGAAGGGGAACGAGAACGCGTTGCGACCCGTGGCGTACACCGTGGTGTCGCCGCCGGTCTTCTCGTCGTCGGGGGCTTCGTTGGCCGTGGCGTGCAGCGCCGCCCCGGCGCCACCCAGGACCACGGCGCACAGCGTCGCGGCGAGGGCAACGCGGGCAGGGCGCAAGCGCGGCATCACTCGGGCTGGACCAGCGTGAGCTTGGTGATCCCGATCGCGTTGGCGGCTTCGACCAGATCCTTGCTCTGCTGCGTCAGGCTGTCGATGGTCTGCTGGATCAGTGCGCGGCCCCTGGCGTCGCGGTCACCCAGGATGGCCTGATCGAACGGGGCGGGAATGGCTTCGGCCGCCGTCACCGACCTGGCGATCTGCTGCGTGGTGCGCTCGGCCAGGACCGGGTTCCTGGCAGCGACCAGATCGCGCAGCGAGGGGCCGGCAACGACCGATCCGTCGGTGCGCGTGTAACGGCCGAGCCACACGTTCTGGATACCCAGCGCGTTGGTCACGGCATCGCGGTGCGTGTTGTCGGAGAAGCAGGAATGCTCGTCCTCCTGGTCCTGGCTGGCCAGCGCCACCTCCAGACGCTCGCCCGCCAGTTCGCCACGCGAGAGCGATCCCAGGCCCACGAGCATCTTGCGCAGCGACTCCTGCCCCCCGCGCTCGAAGCTGGCGCGATAGTTCTTCTGGCCGGGCGCCCAGGCGCGCGCCACGGTACGCAGGTCGTCGACCAGCAGTTCGGTGACCACGCGCAGGTACTGGCGTCGGCGGTCGGCATTGGGGCGCTTGCCGTCCACGAAATCTTCGAACGAGCGGTCGCCCGGACCGGTGTCCGACAGGTCCTGGCCCCACAGCAGGAACTCGATGGCGTGCCAGCCGGTAGCGATGTTCTCTTCGCCGTCGCGCTCGTTGAGTTCGGACAGGCGCTTCTTGGTGATCTGCACCTTGCGGTCGTTGATGATGCCGGCGTCGGGTGCACCTTCGACATAGTCCACGTAGGACTCGTCCATCGGCCAGGCGTTGATGCGGCCCTCGGGCCCGTCCTCGTCGTCGATCGGACCACCGTAGAAGCGGAAGGCCTCGGTCTGGCCATACGCCTCGCGGGCGTCGAGCCAGGCGCGGCGTGCGGTCTTGAGGCCCTCGTCCGATGGCCTGGCGATGAAGCTGGCGATGGACTTCTGCAGCGTCTGCGCGCCCTTGAGCGCGTCGTCGTAGTTGGCATGCACCAGTGCCGCGTACTGGCGCACCACGGCCTGGTTCGTCAGGGCCTGCGACTGTGAGGCCGCACGCGGCGCCGTGGCGGCAGGGGGGGCCGTCTGGGCCTGGGCGACGGTCGTGCAGAGGACGATGGCCGCGAAGGCAAGGGCTTGGGTTCGCATGATTCTCTCGGACGGAAATGACGGGAAAGCGGCCCGGATTCTAATGCGAATCATTCTCGTCGAGAGCCAAACTGCACCGGCGCGCAAGGCTGTTGGCGCCGGTCAGGCCAGGGTCAGGCGGTGCGCGCACGGCCCTTGCGCCGCGCACCGCAGGGCAACGTCAGCCCAACTCGCCCATCTGGCTCTGCAGATAGTTCTGCAGGCCGACGCGCTCGACCAGGTCGATCTGCGTTTCCAGGAAGTCGATGTGTTCCTCGGTGTCGTCCAGGATCGATTGCAGCAGATCGCGCGAGACGTAGTCGCGCACCGATTCGCAGTGGGCGATGCCGTCCTTGATGGTCGCCTGTGCGCCGTACTCGGCACCCAGGTCGGCGCGGAACAGTTCAGGCACGTCTTCACCGATGGTGAGCTTGCCCAGGTCCTGCAGGTTGGGCAGGCCATCGAGCATGAAGATGCGGTCCATCAGCTTGTCGGCATGCTTCATTTCGCCGATCGATTCCTCGTATTCCTTCTTTGCCAGCTTGTCCAGACCCCAGTGCTTGAGCATGCGGTAGTGCAGGAAGTACTGGTTGATGGCCGTGAGCTCGTTCTTGAGCTGGGCTTGCAGGTGCTCGATGACCTTGGGGTCGCCTTTCATGTTCTTTTCCTCGTGTGTTGTTGTGATGCCGGGCGGCTGCGGATGGTGGCCGATTGTCCGGGCACAGGCACGGTGCGGCAAGGCATGTCCACACGCACGCGGTCGGGTTGCGTGTGAGGTTGATAGGCGTTCGTGTTCCCGGCGGCTACTGCAACTGCGCGAGGCTGGGGCGCAGGCATGAAAAAGGGCGCCCGCAGGCGCCCTCCGAATACAGAAAACGATGCTGAGCCGATCAGGCCGCGACGGCTTCCGTGGCCGGCGCGACTTCGGCAGGCGCCGAGTGGCGGATCAGGTAGTCGAAAGCGCTGAGGGCAGCCTTCGCGCCGTCACCGGCCGCGATCACGATCTGCTTGTACGGCACCGTGGTGGCATCTCCCGCGCCGAAGATGCCGGGCACCGAAGTCTCGCCACGTGCGTCGACCACGATCTCGCCGAAGCGCGACAGGTCGACCGCTCCCTTGAGGAAGTCGGTGTTGGGCAGCAGGCCGATCTGCACGAAGATGCCTTCCAGCGCCAGCGTGTGCTCGCCCCCGCCCAGACGGTCCTTGTAGACCAGGCCATTGACCTTGGCGCCGTCGCCCTTGACTTCGGTGGTTTGCGCGTCGGTGATCACCGTCACGTTCGGCAGGCTGTGCAGCTTGCGTTGCAGCACCGCATCGGCTTTGAGTTCCGACGCGAACTCCAGCAGCGTGACGTGGGCCACGATGCCGGCCAGATCGATGGCCGCTTCCACACCCGAGTTGCCGCCGCCGATCACGGCCACGCGCTTGCCCTTGAACAACGGGCCATCGCAGTGCGGGCAGTAGGTCACGCCCTTGGTGCGGTATTCCTTCTCGCCGGGCACGTTCATGTCGCGCCAGCGCGCGCCCGTGGCCAGGATCAGCGTCTTGCTGCGCACGGTGGCGCCGCTCTCCAGCTTGACGGCGAAGCCTTCGCCCGTGCGTTCGACGGCCTTGGCCTTCTGCAGGTTCATGATGTCCACGTCGTAGGTCTTGACGTGTTCTTCCAGCGCCACGGCGAAGTGCGGTCCGTCGGTTTCCTTGATCGAGATGTAGTTCTCGATGGCCATGGTGTCCAGCACCTGACCGCCGAAACGCTCGGCCACGATGCCCGTGCGGATGCCCTTGCGGGCCGCATACACGGCCGCAGCCGCGCCAGCCGGGCCGCCACCGACGATCAGCACGTCGAACGGCGCCTTGGCGTCGATCTTCATGGCTTCGCGCGCCACCGAGCCGGTGTCGATCTTGGCGAGGATCTGCGCCAGCTCCATGCGGCCCTGGCCGAAGTTCTGCCCATTGAGGAAGACGGTCGGCACGGCCATCACCTGGCGGTCCTCGACTTCCTTCTGGAACACGGCGCCATCGATCGCCACGTGCTTGATTCGCGGGTTCAGCACGGCCATCAGGTTGAGCGCCTGCACGACGTCGGGGCAGTTCTGGCACGACTGCGAGAAGTACGTCTCGAAGACGTAGTCGCCGTCGAGATTCTTCACCTGGTCGATGACGTCCTGCGCCGCCTTGGAGGGATACCCGCCCACCTGCAGCAGCGCCAGCACCAGCGAAGTGAATTCATGGCCCATCGGGAGGCCGGCGAACACCACACCGGCCGGAGCGCCCGGCCGGCCGATGGAAAAAGAGGGCGCGCGCTCGCCGTCCGCCTTCTCGAGCACCGTGATCAGCGAGGACTGCTCGGCGATGTCGCCCAACAGTTCCTTCATGTCGCGAGAGGCCTTGCTGTCATCCAGCGAGGCGACGATCTCGATCGGCTGCGAAATGCGCTCGAGGTAGGCCTTCAGTTGGGTTTTGAGGTTGGAATCCAGCATGGTCTTGCTCACTTTCTGGCGAAATCGGCGATAAAAAAACCCGGGGGCACGAAGCACCCCGGGCTGTCGTGGGTGCGACCTGACGATTTAGATCTTGCCGACCAGATCCAGCGACGGCTTGAGGGTGGCGGCGCCTTCTTCCCACTTGGCGGGGCAGACTTCACCCGGGTGCGAAGCCACGTACTGGGCAGCCTTGACCTTGCGCAGCAGGTCCTTGGCATCGCGGCCGATGCCTTCGGCGGTGATTTCCAGGGCCTGGATCACGCCTTGCGGATCGACGATGTAGGTGCCGCGGTTGGCCAGGCCTTCGTCTTCGCGCAGGACTTCGAAGTTGCGGCTGATGGTCAGCGTGGGGTCGCCGATCATCGTGTACTTGATCTTGCCGATCGTGTCCGACGAGTCGTGCCAGGCCTTGTGGGTGAAGTGGGTGTCGGTCGAGACCGAGTAGATCTCAACGCCCAGCTTCTGGAATTCGGCGTAGTGGTCAGCCACGTCGCCCAGTTCGGTGGGGCACACGAAGGTGAAGTCGGCCGGGTAGAAGAAGAACACGGCCCACTTGCCCTTGACGTCGGCATCGGACACGTCGATGAACTTGCCTTCCTTGAACGCGCTCGCCTTGAAGGGTTTGATCTGGGTATTGATGACGGACATGAAATGTTCCTTGCAGGTTGGTTTCGAGAAGGTATGGCGACAACTGTAAGCCGCCAGGTGTGATTGGTCTAATTGATTGGAATTATTCAGTCGATTGAGAAAGCCAATTCACATTCGCCATTATGGCCGCAGGTCGCGACGCCCGTCCGTCAGCTTTTGTAGGAACGCCGGGGGCACGCGCAAGCCATTGGCCCGAGCCCGGCACTTCCAGCGCCGCCCGGGCGCGCGCTCAGTAGCTCAGCCGCTCCGGCCGGATTTCCTGCAGGATGGTGGTGGCGATTTCTTCGATCGACTTCGTCGTGGTCGACAGCCAGCGGATGCCCGCGCGGCGCATCATCGCCTCGGCCTCGCTGACTTCGTGGCGGCAGTTTTCCAGACTGGCGTACTTCGAATTGGGTCGCCGCTCGTTGCGGATCTCGGACAGCCGCTCGGGGTTGATCGTCAGCCCGAAGATCTTGCGCCGGTGCGGCACCAGCGCCGGTGGCAACTGGCGCCGGTCGAAGTCCTCCGGGATCAGGGGATAGTTGGCCGCCTTCAGACCATGCTGCATCGCCAGATAGAGCGAAGTGGGCGTCTTGCCGCTGCGCGAGACACCGACCAGGATGACGTCGGCGCCCGCCAGATCCCGATTGGACTGACCGTCGTCGTGGTCGAGGCTGAAATTGATCGCCTCGATCCTGTCGTTGTACTCCTTGCTCTTGGAGACGTCGGAAAAGCGGCCCACACGGTGAAGCGACTTGATACCCAGTTCCTTCTCCAGCGGCTGCACGAAGGTGCCGAACATGTCCAGGTGCATGCCCTGGCAGCCGGTGTGGATCACCTTGAGGATTTCCATGTTTACCAGGGTGGTGAAGACGATGGGCTTCTTGCCCTCGACCTCGGCCGTGTGGTTGATACGGCGCACCGCCTGGTGCGCCTTGTCCACGGTGTCGACGAACGGCAGGCGCACGTGGCGCGCAGTCATCTCGAACTGGGAGAGGATGGCGTTGCCGAAGGTTTCGGCCGTGATGCCGGTGCCATCGGAGATGAAAAAGACGGTGCGGGTATGCATGGTGCGGTGCAGCATTGGAGGTGTAGGCCTACGGCAGCCGGACGGCCGCGCGCCTACAATCGCGCCCATTATCCGAATTCGTCGTCGGATTCATCCCATTCGATTCATGCAGCCGCACGCCCCATCAGAACAACGACAAAGTCGTGGCGCCTGCATGTCCGCCGCCTGCCCGACCCATCACGGGGATCAGGCAGCTCGCGGCGCAGCACCGGTTTCAACTTCTGGAGCTCTCCCATGTCTGCACTTTTCGACGCGACCGCCCTGGTCGTTCCGTTTGAAAACCTGAGGATGACCGACGTCGAGGCGGTTGGCGGCAAGAACGCCAGCCTCGGCGAGATGATTTCGCAACTGCCGCAGGGCGTGCGGGTTCCCACGGGCTTCGCCACCACGGCTCACGCCTTCCGCCAGTTCCTGGCGCACGAAGGACTGTCGGACAGGATCAGCCAGCGGCTGGCCACGCTGGACGTCGAGGACGTCCGCGCGCTCGCTGCGGCGGGCGCCGAAATCCGCGGGTGGATCGAAGCCCAGCCGTTCCCTTCCGACCTGGAAAAGGGCGTGCGCGAAGCCTTCGCTACCCTGTCGGCGGGCAATGACCAAGCGTCGTTCGCGGTGCGTTCGTCAGCAACCGCCGAAGACCTGCCCGACGCTTCGTTCGCAGGCCAGCAGGAAACCTTCCTCAACGTGGTCGGCATCGACGACGTGCTGCACAAGATGAAGGAGGTGTTCGCCTCCCTCTACAACGACCGCGCGATCAGCTACCGCGTGCACAAGGGCTTCGCGCATGACGTGGTGGCGCTGTCGGCGGGCGTGCAGCGCATGGTGCGCTCCGACCTGGGCGCCGCCGGCGTGATGTTCACCATCGACACCGAATCGGGCTTCGAGGACGTGGTTTTCGTCACGGCCAGCTACGGCCTGGGCGAGACGGTGGTGCAGGGCGCCGTGAACCCCGACGAGTTCTACGTGCACAAGCCGATGCTCGAAGCGGGCAAGCGCGCGCTGATCCGCCGCAATCTGGGCAGCAAGCTGATCCAGATGGTCTTCTCCAGCCCCGACGAGAAGAAGGCCACGGGCAAGCTGGTCAAGACCATTGACGTGCCGACCGAGCAGCGCAACCGCTATTCGCTGACCGATGCCGACGTCGAGCAACTGGCGCGCTATGCATTGGTGATCGAAAAGCACTACGGCCGCCCGATGGACATCGAGTGGGGCAAGGACGGCACCGATGGCCATCTCTACATCCTGCAGGCCCGTCCCGAGACGGTGAAGAGCCAGGCCAAGGGCAAGGCCGAGCAGCGTTACAAGCTCAAGGGCACGGGCACCGTGCTGGCCGAAGGCCGCGCCATCGGCCAGAAGATCGGCACCGGACCCGTGCGCATTGTCCAGAGCATCAGCGAGATGGATACCGTGCAGGCCGGCGATGTGCTGGTCACCGACATGACGGATCCGAACTGGGAGCCCGTGATGAAGCGTGCCAGCGCCATCGTCACCAACCGCGGAGGCCGCACCTGCCATGCGGCCATCATCGCGCGCGAGCTGGGCATCCCGGCCGTGGTGGGATGCGGCGACGCCACCGACCTTCTCAAGGACGGCACGCTGGTCACGGTGAGCTGCGCCGAGGGCGACACCGGCTTCATCTACGACGGCCTGCTCGAAACCGAAGTGACCGAGGTGCAGCGCGGCGAAATGCCCGCTATCGACGTCAAGATCATGATGAACGTGGGCAATCCGCAGCTCGCCTTCGACTTCGCCCAGTTGCCCAACGGTGGCGTGGGCCTGGCGCGGCTGGAGTTCATCATCAACAACAACATCGGCGTGCATCCCAAGGCCATCCTCGACTACCCGGCGGTCGATCCCGATCTGAAGAAGGCGGTCGAGTCGGTGGCCCGCGGCCACGCCAGCCCGCGCGCCTTCTACGTCGACAAGGTGGCCGAGGGCGTGGCAACCATCGCTGCCGCGTTCTGGCCCAAGCCTGTGATCGTGCGCCTGTCCGACTTCAAGTCCAACGAGTACCGCAAGCTGATCGGCGGCAGCCGCTACGAGCCCGAGGAAGAGAACCCCATGCTGGGCTTCCGAGGCGCGGCGCGCTACATCAGTGAGGACTTCGGCGAAGCCTTCGCCATGGAGTGCGAGGCGCTCAAGCGCGTGCGCGACGAGATGGGCCTGACGAACGTCGAGGTGATGGTGCCGTTCGTGCGCACCCTCGGCCAGGCCGAGCGAGTCACGCAACTGCTGGCCAATCGAGGCCTCAAGCGCGGCGAAAACGGCCTGAAGGTCATCATGATGTGCGAGGTGCCCAGCAACGCCATCCTCGCCGATGAGTTCCTGCACTTCTTCGACGGCTTTTCGATCGGCTCGAATGACCTGACACAACTGACGCTGGGGCTGGACCGCGACTCGGGCCTCGAGCTGCTGGCAGCCGACTTCGACGAGCGCGACCCGGCCGTCAAGGCCATGCTCACGCGCGCCATCAAGGCCTGCCTGTCCCAGGGCAAGTACGTCGGCATCTGCGGCCAGGGCCCCAGCGACCACCCCGATTTCGCGCTGTGGCTGGCCGAGCAGGGCATCGCCTCGATCTCGCTCAACCCCGACAGCGTGATCGAAACCTGGCAGCAACTGGCCGCCCGCTGAGCGCGGCTGCGTGCCCTGCGCCAGGCGGCGCAGGCGCGCGAAATCCCTAGGCCGGGCGCGGCCGGGGCAGTGCGATGATCGCCGCCATGCCACCGCGCGCCGCCCGCCTGCTGTCTTCCTGCTGCATCCGCCATGGCTGAGCCGGGTGCGGGCGATTACGGGCGCTACGTGCGCGGCCTGCACCGCACGCTGGCGATCTACGTCGTCTGCGTCATCGCCTTCATTGCGATGATGATCTGGGCCGAGCAGCACGGCCTGTCGCGGCAGTGGATCGGGCCGATCTTCCTGTTCGTGAGCGTGATGATGTACGCCTGCATCGGCATCTACGCGCGCACCACCGATGCCGACGACTACTACGTCGCCGGCCGCCGCGTGCCGGCCATGTACAACGGCATGGCGTCGGCATCGGACTGGATGAGCGCGGCTTCCTTCATCAGCCTGGCCGGGGGGCTGTACCTGCAGGGATTTGCGGGCGGCGAAGGCCAGCCGGGTGGCCTGGCCTACCTGCTGGGCTGGACGGGCGGCTTCTGCCTCGTGGCCATCCTCGTTGCACCCCATTTGCGCCGGCTGCGGCTGTACACCGTTCCCGAGTACTTTGCCGTGCGCTATGGGGGCGTGTGGCCCCGGCGCATCGCCGCGCTGGCGGCGGTGGCCTGCTCGTTCACCTACGTGGTGGCGCAGATCTACGGCGTGGGGCTGATCGCGTCGCGCCTCACGGGCGTGCAGTTCGAAGTCGGGATCATGCTGGGTCTGGGCGGCGTGCTGGTGTGCTCCTTCCTCGGCGGCATGCGCGCCATCACCTGGACGCAGGTGGCGCAGTACGTGATCATCCTGCTGGCGTTCCTCATCCCGGTGTCCTGGCTGGCATTCAAACAACTGGGCAATCCGGCCGCGCCGCTGGTCTACGGTCCCGCGATCGAGCGCGTGGCCGAACTCGAGAAAGAACTGCTGTCGTCGCCCGCCGAACTCGAGGTGCGCGCCATCTATGCACGCCGGGCGCAGCTCGACGAGCAGTTGCTGGCCGACGTGCCGGCTTCGCTGGCCAGCGAGCGAGCGCGGCTGCAAAAGCGCCTGCAGGACCTGAAGAACCAGCGCGCCGACATGGCGCTGGTGATGACGGCCCAGCGCGAGCTGGCAGCGCTGCCTCGCGACGAAACCCAGGCGCGTGAACGCTGGACGCGCTCGCTGCAGGAGAACCGCGAACGCTCACGCCCACTGGCCGGTCTGCCGCCGCACAGCCTGGCGTTCGCGGGCGACCCGCAGGGCACGCCGCAGGAGCAGGAGGCCTACCGCATCTCGCGCAACAACTTCCTGGCGCTGGTCTTCTGCCTCATGGTGGGTACGGCCGGCCTGCCGCATTTGCTGATCCGCTACTGCACCACGCCCAGCGTGGCGCAGGCGCGTACGTCGGTGGCGTGGTCGCTGTTCTTCATCCTGCTGCTGTACGTGAGCGCGCCGGTGCTGGCCGTACTGGTCAAGCAGGAAGTGATGCAGTCACTGGTGGGAAGCCGATTCGACGCCTTGCCGACCTGGCTGGCGCAGTGGGCGAGGGTGGACGGCGCGTTGCTGTCGGTCAGCGACGTCAACGGCGACGGTGTCCTGCAATTCGGCG
Organism: Burkholderiaceae bacterium; assembly: GCA_017998575.1. The sequence goes on along the minus strand of JAGOCV010000005.1, from coordinate 855 downwards.
AGTTGCGCCTGGGCGCCGACCTCATCATGCTGGCCACGCCCGAGCTCGGCGGCCTGCCGTATGTGGTCTCGGGCCTGGTGGCGGCCGGCGGGCTGGCGGCCGCGCTGTCCACGGCCGACGGTCTGCTGCTGACGATCAGCAATGCGCTCGTGCGTGACCTGTATTACGGCGGCCATCAGCGGCCATCGGCAACGCGCGAACAACGGGTGATCCTCTCCAAATTCACATTGCTGATCGTGGCCATGATCGCGGCCTTCGTCGCGGCACTCAAGCCGGGAGACATCCTGCAACTGGTGGCATCGTCGTTCTCGCTGGCGGCGGCGGCCTTCGTGCCGGCCATGGTCTGCGGCATTTTCTGGAGCAGGGTGACGCGGACAGCGGCAGTGGCGGGCATGCTGGGAGGCCTGGGCCTCACGGCGAGCTACATGCTGGCCAACGCGCCCGGCGTGCGCGCCGCGCTGGGATTGGCCCCGGGGCAAAGCCTGTGGATGGACATCCAGCCCGTATCTGCCGCGGTATTCGGCGTGCCGCTGGGCGTCGCCGTCATCGTCGCCATGACCCTTGCGGGACGCCCGCGCCCGGCCTGACGGGCCGGGCGCTGCGCCCGATGTATAATCGCGGGCTTTCCCCTTGCCGCACCACTGACGCCGTGGGCGGCTTCACTCACAAGGAGTCTTATGCGTCACTATGAAATCATCTTGCTGATCCACCCGGATCAGAGCGAACAGGTTCCGGCCATGCTGGAGCGCTACAAGGGCATGATCACCGCCGGCAACGGCAAGGTGCACCGTGTCGAAGACTGGGGCCGCCGCCAGCTGGCCTACCAGATCAACAAGCTGAACAAGGCCCACTACC
>JAGOCV010000238.1 GCA_017998575.1 Burkholderiaceae bacterium | reverse complement strand
AGCCCGGACAGCTCGCGGCTGGCCGTGCCCGCCGTGGCCGTGAGCGAGATGCGCGGGAAGAAGGCCGCGCGCGCCGCGCCGATGTTGGCGTTGGCGCCGATCAGCTGCTGTTCGGCCTGGCGGATGTCGGGCCGCGAGGCCAGCAGGTCGGAGGGCAGGCCCGCCGGCACGGCCGGCAGGTCGGGCAGGGCGGTCAGCCGCGTGGGCGCGGGCAGCACGCCGGCAGGCAGGCTCTGGCCGAGCAGCAGCACCAGGGCGTTCTCGTCCTGCGCGCGCTGGCGCTGCAGCTGCGCATAGGTGGCCCGCGCGGCTTCGGTCAGCGACTCGGCCTGGCGGAAATCGAGTTCGGACGAGGCGCCGTTGTCGAAGCGCAGCCGCGTCAGGCGCAGCGATTCCTCGCGCGTGCCGAGCGTCTGGCGTGTGAGCTCGAGCAGTTCCTCGTCGGCCAGCAGGTTGAGCCAGCCGGTGGCCACCGAGGCGACCAGGCTGGTCTGCGCGGCACGCCGCGCCTCGTCGGTGGCGAGGTATTGCGCCAGCGCCTGCTCCCGCAGCGCCGCCACGCGGCCGAAGAAGTCGATCTCCCAGGCCGTCACACCCAGCCCGACACTGAAGCTGTTGGTCAGGTCGCCGTTGACGGCATTGGGCGCGCGCTGCGCCGAGGCCTGCACGCCCACGGCGGGGAATTGGTCGGCGCGGCGGATCTGGAACTGCGCGCGGGCCTGCTCGATATTGAGCACGGCCACGCGCAGGTCGCGGTTGTTCTCCAGCGCGATGCCGATGAGCTGCTTCAGGCGCGCATCGCTGAAGAAGTCCTGCCAGGCGATGTCGGCCGCCGTACCGGCAGGCCCCGACGCCGGCGGCACGCCGACGCCGGCATACACGGTGGGCACCGGCGCAGCGGGCCGCTCGTATTGCGGAATCATCGAGCAGCCGGCCAGCACGGCTGCGGCGAGCGGCGCGAGCAGCCAGCGGCTGCTGCGCGAAGAATCGGAAGTCTGCTTAGTCATGCTTGGTCTCTCCCACGCCCGCGGCTTGCGCATGGGCGGCATACATCTTCTGTTGCCGCGCGCTGCCCTTGAAGATGCTGCGCACGACGACGAAGAACACGGGCACGAAGAACACGGCCAGGATCACCGCGGTGATCATCCCGCCGATCACGCCGGTACCCAGCGCACGCTGGCTCGCCGAGCCGGCGCCCGATGCGATGAACAGCGGCGTCACGCCCAGGATGAACGCCATCGAGGTCATCACGATCGGACGGAAGCGCAGGTGCGCGGCCTCTAGTGCGGCCTGCACCGCGGTCTTGCCCTGTGCCTGCAGGTCTTTCGCGAACTCGATGATCAGGATGGCGTTCTTGGCCGACAGCCCGATGATCGTGATCAGCCCCACCTGGAAGTACACGTCGTTCGACATGCCGCGCAGCAGCGTGGCCAACAGCACACCCAGCACGCCCAGCGGCACCACCAGGATCACCGACAGCGGGATCGACCAGCTCTCGTACAGCGCGGCCAGACACAGGAACACCGCCAGGATGGCGAAGCCGTACAGGATGAGCGACTGCGAGCCGGCGAGCTTTTCCTCGCGCGACTGGCCCGTCCATTCGTAGCCGAAGCCCTGCGGCAGTTGCGAGGCCAGGCGTTCCATCTCGGCCATCGCGGCGCCCGAGCTGTAGCCCGGCGCGGCGCTGCCTTCGATGCGCATCGAGGGATAGCCGTTGTAGCGCACGGTCTGCATCGCGCCCGTCACCCAGCGGGTGGTGGCGAATGCCGACAGCGGCACCGGTCGGCCCTGGCTGTTGCTCGCGTTGATCTGCAGCAGGTCTTCAGGTTGCATGCGCGCGGGCGCATCGGCCTGCACCACCACGCGCTGCAGGCGGCCCTGGTTGGGGAAGTCGTTCACGTACGACGAACCCAGCGCGGTCGACAGCGCCGTGTTGATCGAGTCGAAGGTGACGCCCAGCGCATTGGCCTTGTCGCGGTCGATATCGATCTGCAGCTGCGGCGCATCTTCCAGCCCGTTGGGGCGCACCTGGGCCAGCACCTTGCTCTGCGAGGCCATGCCCAGCAACTGGTTGCGCGCGTTCACCAGGGCCTGGTGGCCTGCGCCGCCGCGGTCCTGCAGGCGGAACGTGAAGCCCGAGGCCGAGCCCAGTTCGGGAATGGGCGGCGGCGACAGCGGATAGATGAAGGCATCGCGAATGCCCGAGAGCGCGCCGAAGGCACGGCCAGCCAGCGATTCGGCCGACTGGCTCGCTTCCTTGCGTTCGTCCCAGGGCTTGAGCGTCACGAAAGCCAGGCCGGCGTTCTGGCCCTGGCCCGAGAACGAGAAGCCCAGCACGCTGACCATGCTCTGCACTTCAGGCTGTTTGAGCAGGAAGCCTTCGACCTGCTCCATCACCGAGAGCGTGCGCTCCTGGGTGGCGCCCGGGGGCAGCTGCACGTTCACGATGATGTTGCCCTGGTCTTCGCCCGGCAGGAACGAGGTCGGCAGGCGCGTGTAGAGCACGGCCACCGCCGCGATGATGGCGGCGTAGATGATCAGGTAGCGCGCCGCCTTGGACAGCATGCGGGCCACCAGCCCTTCGTACTTGTGCGTGGTGCTGGAGAAGCCCCGGTTGAACCAGCCGAAGAAGCCCTTCTTCTCGTGGTGCGAGCCCTTTTCCACCGGCTTGAGCAGCGTGGCGCACAGCGCCGGCGTGAGCGACAGCGCCATGAAGGCCGAGAACGCGATCGAGGCCACCATCACGGTGGCGAACTGGCGGTAGATGTTGCCGGTGGAGCCCGAGAAGAACGCCAGCGGCACGAACACCGAGATCAGCACCACGGTCACGCCGATGATGGCGCCCGAGATCTGGCCCATGGCCTTGCGGGTGGCTTCCAGTGGTGGAAGACCTTCCTCGCTCATGATGCGCTCGACGTTCTCCACCACCACGATGGCATCGTCCACCACGATGCCGATCACCAGCACCATGCCGAACATGGTCAGCACGTTGATCGAGAAACCCAGCGACAGCAGCACGGCGAAGGTGCCCAGCAGCGCGATCGGCACCACGATGGTGGGAATGACGGTGTAGCGCCAGTTCTGCAGGAACAGGAACATCACCAGGAACACCAGCACCACGGCTTCGACCAGCGTCTCGGCCACCTGCGAGATCGAGATCTGCACGAAGCGCGAGCTGTCGTAGGGGATGCTCCACTTCACGCCGGCGGGGAAGAATCGCTCCAGCTCGGCCATGCGCTCGCGCACGGCCTTGGCCGAGGCCATCGCATTGCCGCTGGGCGAGAGCTGAACGCCGATGCCCACGGCCGGCTTGCCGTCCAGGCGCGCCGAAGTGGCGTAGGCCTGCGCGCCCAGCTCGAGCCGCGCCACGTCCTTCAGTCGCACGGTGGCGCCCGAGGTGCTGGCGCGCAGCACGATGTTGCCGAACTGCTCGACCGAGGACAGCTGGCCGCTGACGATCACGGTGGCCGAGATGCCCTGGCCCGCGATGTTGGGCAGGTCGCCGATGGTGCCCGAGGCCACCTGCGCGTTCTGCGCGCGGATGGCCGCCGTGACTTCGGCCGCCGAGAGGTTGAAGCTCGCCAGCTTGGCCGGATCGATCCACACGCGCATCGCGCGCTCGGTACCGAACAGCTGGGCCTGGCCGATACCGGGCAGGCGCTGCAGCTCGGGCACCACGTTGCGCGAGGCGTAGTCGCCCAGCGCGATCGGATCAATCGCCGGGTCGTCGGAGGCCAGCATCGTGAACAGCAGGAAGTTGCTGCGCGACTTGTCCACGCGCACGCCCTGCTGCGTCACCGCCTGCGGCAGCCGCGGCGTGGCGCGCGAGAGGCGGTTCTGCACGTCCACCTGCGCGAGGTCTTCGTTGGTGCCCGGCTCGAAGGTGAGCGTGAGGCTGCCGGAGCCGTCGGCCTGCGCCACCGACTCCATGTAGATCATGCCGGGCGAGCCGTTCATCTCGCGCTCGATGACCGACAGCACGCTGTCCTCGAGCGTCTTGGCCGACGCGCCGGGGTAGGCGGTGTTGATCACGATGGAGGGCGGCGCCACCGGCGGGTATTGCGAGATCGGCAGCTGCGTGATCGAGACCACGCCCGCGACGATCAGGAACAGCGCGATCACCCAGGCGAAGATCGGCCGGTCGATGAAGAATTTGGCCATGTGCTTGCGTACTCCGTGCGATTACTTCGACGCGGCGGCGGCCGGCGCCGATGCGGCGCCCGCGGGCGCGGAGGCCGCCCCGGCCGGCGCGGAGGCGCCAGGGGCCTGCCACGGCACGGCCTTCACGGGTGTGCCCGGCGGCATCATCTGCAGCTTCTGGAAGCCGTCGACCATCACCTGTTCGCCGGCCTTCAGGCCGTCGAGCACCACCCACTGGTTGCCGCGCGCGCCGCTGATCTTGATGGTGCGCTGGCTGATCTTGCCGCCTTCGCCCACCACCGACACCGTGTCGCCCTGCGCCGTGCGCGTGACGGCCTGCTGCGGCAGCGTGATGGCATTGGTGGCCTGGGCCTGCTCCAGCCGCACGCGCACGTACAGGCCCGGCAGCAACTGACCCGTGGGGTTGGGCACTTCGGCGCGCAGCGTGACCTGGCCGGTGGTCGAATCCACCGTCAGGTCGGAGAACAGCAGGCGGCCGGTGCGGCCGTATTCGGTGCCGTCTTCCAGCACGATGCGCACGCTGGCGGCGTCGCTGCCGCTGGCGCGCTTGAACTGGCCGCTTTCCATCGCGCGGCGCAGGCGCAGCACTTCGGATGCCGACTGCGTGAAGTTGACGTACATCGGATCGATCTGCTGGATCACGGCCAGCTGCGTGGCTTCGCCCTGGCCCACCAGCGCGCCTTCGGTCACCAGCGCGCGGCCGATGCGGCCCGAGATCGGTGCCGTCACGGCGGCGTAGCCCACGTTGATCTGCGCCGTCTGCACGGCGGCCTTGGCCACGGACACGTCGGCTTCGGCCTGCTTCTGCGCAGCCACGGCGTTGGCGTATTCCTGCTTGCTCACGGCATTGGCTTCGACCAGCGGCTTGTAGCGCTCGGCCAGGGCAGCGGCCTGGCTCAGGTTGGCTTCGGCGCGGGCCTGGCTGGCGCGGGCCGACTCCAGCGTTGCCGTGTAGGGCGCGGCGTCAATGCGGAACAGCGGCTGGCCGGCACGCACGTCGGAGCCTTCGCGGAACAGACGCTGCTGCAGGATGCCCGCGGCGCGCGCGCGCACTTCGGCCACGCGGGACGCTTCCAGGCGGCCGGGGAGTTCGGTCACCAGGCCCACGTCGCCGGGCTGGACCGTGACCACGCCCACCTCGGGCGCGGGCATGCCGCCACCCGGCGCGCCGCCGCCGCCAGCCTGTGGCGCATCGCCCTTGCCGCAAGCGGCCAGCAGCGCGCATGCCACCACGATGGCGGGCAGCGCGAAAAAGCCGCGCGAAGCGGCGGGGAGTCTGACGTTGACAGGGCGCAAGGCGGGCATGCGTTTCCTTCCGGGAATGGCGAGGCAGTTGATTTGAAGTAAGAACCGGGGCCCGTGCGACGAACGGCGGGGAGGGGCGATGTGCGTTCGCAACCCTAGCGCCATGGTCGGCTTTAGGCGAGCTGGCGAGTTTACATACGTTTGTGAATGTATATTTGCACGTGAGCCGCAATGTCCCCACGCATTTGGAGGCCCATTACGAACGCCCCGAACCCACGACAGGAGACACGCACTTGGCACGCCGCACGAAACAGGACGCCCTGGCCACGCGCCACCGGCTGCTGGACGCGGCCGAGCAGTTGTTCCAGGCCAAGGGCGTGTCGCGCACCTCGCTCAGCGACATCGCCACCGCCGCCGGCACCACGCGCGGCGCCATCTACTGGCACTTCAAGGACAAGGCCGACCTGTTCAACGCCATGATGGACCGCGTCACGCTGCCGCTGGAGGAATCCGCCAAGCGCGTGGACGACGAGGCGCAGGACCCGCTGGAGAACATCCGCGCCTCCATGACCAGCGCCCTGCAGCAGGTGGCATCCGATCCGCAGGTGCGCCGTGTGTTCGACGTGGCCATGCATAAGGTGGAGTACGTCGACGACATGCTGGCCGTGCACCAGCGGCACCTGTCGGCGCGTGACGAGTGCTTCGGCCACCTGAGCAACGGCCTGGGACTGGCCGGGCGCCGGCGCGAAGGCAGCCAGGTCCGCAACCCCGATGCCGCCGCCTGGGGCCTGATCGCGATGGTTGACGGGCTGATCCAGAACTGGCTGCTCAACCCCGAGGCCTTCGACCTCGTCAGTACCGGCCGCGACGCGCTGGAGGTCTACCTGCACGGCCTGGGCCTGTCGGAGAGCGTGCCCGAAGCACCAGAGGGCAACGTCATTGCCTTCAGGACCCGTTCCAATCAGTGATAATGGCGGACTTTCCTGCCTCGCGGACACAGCCGCCGCGAGCGAAGCGGCTGTAGCTCAGTGGATAGAGTATTGGC
>JAGOCV010000237.1 GCA_017998575.1 Burkholderiaceae bacterium | reverse complement strand
GCCGTGTTCTGGCTCGACCCGTACCGCCCGCACGAGAACGAGGTCATCAAGAAGGTCAAGACCTACCTCAAGGACCACGACACCGACGGCCTGGACATCCAGATCATGAGCCAGGTGCGCGCCATGCGCTACACGCTCGAGCGCGTCATCCGCGGCCTCGACACCATCAGCGTCACCGGCAACATCCTGCGCGACTACCTGACCGACCTCTTCCCCATCATGGAACTGGGCACCTCAGCCAAGATGCTCTCGATCGTGCCGCTGATGGCCGGTGGCGGCATGTATGAAACCGGTGCTGGCGGCTCGGCCCCCAAGCACGTGCAGCAGCTGGTGGAAGAAAACCACCTGCGCTGGGATTCGCTGGGCGAGTTCCTGGCGCTGGCGGTGAGCCTGGAAGACCTGGGCCTCAAGATTGGCAATGCCAAGGCCAAGATCCTGGCGCAGACACTGGATGCGGCCACCGGCAAGCTGCTGGACAACAACAAGAGCCCGAACCCGAAGACCGGCCAGCTCGACAACCGCGGCAGCCAGTTCTACCTGGCCCTGTACTGGGCCCAGGCCCTGGCCGCGCAGACCGAGAACAAGGAACTGGCTGCACGCTACGCCCCGCTGGCCAAGGCCCTCGCCGATGGCGAGAAGGCCATCGTGGCCGAGCTGACCGACATCCAGGGCAAGCCCGTGGACATCGGGGGGTACTACATGCCGGACGTGGCCAAGCTCGATGCCGTCATGCGTCCGAGCAAGACCTTCAACGCGGCGCTCGCCTCGGTGAAGTAAGCCTCACGCGCGCCGGATGCGCGCAGGCCCCGGTACCACGAGGTGCCGGGGCCTTTTTTCTTCCTGCGCCGCGTTGGGTCGCCGGCGTGTCCGTGCCGTGGCTTGACGCAGCGTTACATCTTTGACGTCGCCTTGTTGGCCGCGTGCGGGGCTCGCGCGTTCAATCCTCAGAGCCGCTTCGCGAGGAACCCGTGCAGTCAACAGCCGACACCGCCATCGCCCTCAACCGCTTCGGTCTGGGCGCCCGCCCTGACGAAGCGCCGCCCGCGCAGGCGCGGCGCTCGCTGCTCGATCAGCTGGACCGCTACCAGTCTCGCACCGAGGCCTGGACGACGCTGGCGCCATCGTCGGTCCTGCTGGCCGCGTCGCAGGCAGCGCAGCGCGAGCAGCGAGCCCTGGCAGAAGTGGCCCGCCGCGAGGAGCAGGAGATGCGCCGCCGCGAGGCACGCGAGGTGCATGCTGCCGGCGTCGAAGCGCGCGTGCTCAGCGCGCTGCTGACACCGGCACCCTTCGCCGAGCGGCTGGTGCACTTCTGGTCCAATCATTTCGCGGTCTCGATCGAACAGAACGCCGTGACCGCGCTGGCGGGTGCATTTGAGGCGGAAGCGATCCGACCGCATGTACTCGGCCGGTTCGAAGACCTGCTGCTGGCCGTCGAACGCCATCCGGCCATGTTGCTCTATCTGGATCAGACGCGGTCCATCGGCCCAGGCAGCCCGGCCGGCCAGCGTGCCAATGCCAACGCGCAGCGGGCCGGCAACGGCCAGCGCCGTGGCCTCAACGAGAACCTCGCCCGGGAGATTCTGGAGCTGCACACACTGGGCGTGCGCAGCGGCTATGGTCAGGACGACGTGACCGAGTTCGCGCGCGCGCTCACCGGCTGGGGCATCGCCGGAGAGACCCCGCTCCGGGCGGCGCGTGCCCGTGGTGCGCAGGATGGCCTGCCGGAGCCCGACGGGATTCAGCAGCCCGGCACCTTTCAGTTCCAGCCGGCGCAGCACGAGCCTGGCGAGCGCCGCGTACTGGGCCGACGCTATGCAGCGCAGGGCGAAGCGCAAGGCGTGGCGATCCTGCGCGACGTGGCGGGCCAGCCGGCCACGGCGCGCCACATCGCGACCAAGCTGGCGCGCCACTTCGCGGGCGACCAGCCCCCTGAGACGCTGGTGCAACGGCTCGAGTCCGTCTTCATGCATACGCGCGGTGATCTGTCTGCCCTCTATCGCACGCTGGTCGAATCGCCCGAAGCGTGGGCGCCGCGGCCGCTGAAGTTCAAGACGCCGTGGGACTGGATGCTGTCGGGTCTGCGCGCGCTGGGCCGGCGCGACCTGCAGGGCGTGCAGCCGGTGCCTGTGATGACGCAACTGGGCCAGCCCGTCTGGCGACCCGGGTCTCCGGCCGGGTGGGACGACATCGCCGCCAGCTGGGCGGCGCCGGATGCGCTGGTGCGGCGCGTCGAAACCGCGCAGCGGCTGGCTGCACGTGCGGGCAATGCGGTGGATCCGCGCGCCCTGGCGCCGCTGGTGCTGCCCGGCACGTTGACCGAATCCACCCGCGCGGCCGTGGCCCGCGCGGAAAGCGGTGCTTCGGGTTTGGCACTGCTGCTCGTCTCGCCCGATTTCCTGCGGAGGTGATCGCCATGCTGCAACGACGTGACTTCATTCACCGCGCCGCGGTCCTGGCAGGCACGGGCCTGCTGGCGCCCCGCCTCGTGTTCGCGAACGCGGCCGTCGAGCGCCGCTTCGTCTTCATCATCCAGCGCGGCGCCGCCGACGGCCTCAACACCGTCGTGCCGTATGCCGATCCGTCTTACGCGAGCCTGCGCGGCGCATTGGCCATCGATGCGGCCCAGGCCACGCGTCTCGACGGCATGTTCGCATTGCATCCTGCGCTCTTGCAGACGGCGCAGCTCTACGCGCAGCAGCAGGCGCTGTTCGTGCACGCGGTGGCCTCGCCATACCGCGACCGTTCGCACTTCGACGGCCAGAACGTACTGGAGACCGGCGGCACCGCGCCCTACCAGCTCAAGGACGGCTGGCTCAACCGGCTGCTGGCGCTGCTGCCGCGCCGCAGCCAGGACGCCATCGCACTCGCGCCCACCTTGCCGCTGGCGTTGCGCGGCGCGCAGGAGGTGACGTCATATGCGCCCTCCAATCTGTCGCAGGCGTCCGACGATCTGTTGCTGCGTGTCGAGCAGCTGTATGCGGGGGATGCGCAACTGCACGCACTGTGGTCGGCGGCGCTCGATGCGCGATCCATGGCTTCGGGCGACATGGCCGGCGGCCGCGTCAGGCAGGACCCCGAGGGCATTGGCCGCATGGCGGCCAACTTCCTGGGCCGCGCCGATGGGCCGCGCATCGCCATGATCGAAACCGGCGGCTGGGACACGCACACCGGGCAGGCCGGCCGTCTCGCCACGCAACTCACGGCGCTCGACACCCTGATCGCGACGATGCGGGCGGGCCTGGGCTCCGCGTGGGAGCAGACCACGGTGCTCGTCGCCACAGAATTCGGCCGCACCGCAGCTGCCAACGGCACGGGCGGCACCGATCACGGCACGGGCAGCGTCGCCATGCTGATGGGGGGAGGGGTGCGCGGTGGCCGCGTATTGGCGGACTGGCCGGGCCTGGCTGCCGCCGATCTGTACGAAGGGCGCGATCTGCGGCCGACCCTGGGGCTCGACGCGCTGATGGCGGCCGTGCTGGCAGAGGTGTTCATGCTGGACCCTGCGCGCGTGCGTTCGGCACTGTTCCCCTCGTTGCGGGCAGGCGAGCCAGGCCCGGGGCCGCTGCTGCGGGCTTGACGGGTTCGAGGCCGACTCAGGCGGGTGCAAGCCGCGCCAGCAATACGCCCATCCGGTCGTAGGCCGCCTGGGCACCCGCCACGATGGCATCGTGCGCATCGGCAGGCTGGGCGTCGAGCGTGGCGACGAACTGCTTCCACACCTGGGCCCGACCGCCCGGATAAGCCGACAGGTTGCGCGCGCCGAAGTCTTCCGACAGGCCCAGTCTTTCCCGCGCCTCCTTGAGAAGGAAGGCGGCGCCGAGCGTCGATCCTTCGGAGACATACAGCCAGCCCAGCGCCTCCGGCATGGCGACGCCCGCCGTCGCCACGGCGTCATCGGGCGGCGCATGGCCCAGGTCGGCCAGATCGTCGCGGGCTGCCTGCAGGCGGCCACGCACATGCAGATCGGGGACGGCCGCGCGCAAGCCAGGATCGGCGAAGAAATGCTCGACGTCCTGCTGGAAGAGGTATTGGGAAGCGGTGAAGCGGGCGTAGGCATCGCGCGAGCCGAACGGATCGGCGCGCGCCATCAACTGCTCCATGCGGTCGTGCTGGAAGGCTGTTTCGGCTTTCAGGCGCCGGGACAGGGCGGGCGAGGAAGAAGACATGAAAGGAATGATTGGCCGGTAGAGAGCTGAGGCGGTTCAGCGGGGCTCGATCAGCCCGCGGCGCGCGGCTTCGAGTGCCGCCTCCGCGCGCGAGTTGATGTCGAGCTTGCGGTACACGTCCTTGACGTAGCCGGCCACGGTGTGTCGCGACAGGCCCAGCTGCTGCGCGGCCTCGGCCAGCGTATGGCCGCGCGCGATACAGCCCAGCACCATGCTTTCGCGCGTGGTGAGCGGGGTCGGGGCGGGCGTCCCGGCTGTCGGCAGGCCGGGCGCCTGCTGGAAATGGCCCAGCAGCCTGCGTGCGATGGCGGGTGAAAGCGGCGGGCGCCCATCGACGATGCCGCGCAGCATGTCGATCAGTTCGTCTTGCCCCCGGTCCTTGAGCAGGTAACCGCGCGCACCCGCACGCAGCGAAGAAAACAGGTGCTCGTCGTCGTCGAAGATGGTGGCCACGATACTGGTGCATTCCGGGTGCGACCGCGCCAGCGAAGCCACGACGTCCACCCCGGAGCCGTCCGGTAGTTCGAGATCGACCAGTGCCAGGTCGGGGCGGCCCGTGCGAAGCCATTCGTATGCCTCGCCACAGGTCGGGACGGCGTGAACACCGATGCCGGGGAATGCCGTGTCTAGGGCGCCTGCCAGCCACTGACGTGCGTGGGGATGATCTTCCAGTATGAGGGCTGACAGCATCGACATCGATTGCGGGGGAGGGCGTGCCAGAAATGGCGAGAAAGCTGCGGGCAATGATAAGACGACAGTTTGCGGTGCCTTCCGCTCCTAGAATTGTTGCCATATGCAACTAGCTCCCCGATTGCTGCAGACCCTGGGTGCCGCGCTGGCGATGGGCGTATTCCTCACGGCGCTGCTGCTGGCGCTGCAGGCGCCCACCGTCGGGCTGTCGCTGGCGGCGGACGAGGGCCCGGGCCTGCGGATCACGGCGAGCCAGGTGTCGCGGCTGGGCCCCGCCGACCGCGTGCTGTCGCTGGGCGGCGTGGCGCTGCAGCCCGATTTCGTGATCGAAGAACCCGACATGCTGCCCGACTGGGCGCGCTACAACGACCTCATGGCCGGCATGCGGGCGCTGACCGCCGCCATGGAGGCGCCCCGGGTGTCGGCGCAACTGGCCGACGGCCGCCGCGTGGATCTGGAGGTACGTACCCGCAACTGGTACCAGTTGCCGATGCTGTTCTGGTTCCAGTGCTTCGTGGGCGTGGTGTGCTTCCTGCTCGCCTGGGGCGTCTGGGTGTACCGCTCGGGCGACCGCGCCGCCTGGCATTTCGCAGTGTCGGGTCTGGGCGTGATGCTGTCGGCGTGCTGCGCGGCGGTCTACAGCTCACGGGAGCTGGCGTTGCAGGCCGAGGTATTCCTATGGCTGTCGCGGCTGAACCATCTGGGCGCGATGCTGTTCACCTCGGCGCTGGTCATGTTGTTGTGGCACTACCCCACCACATTGGCGCGCCGCAGTCCCGCGCTGCTGGCCTATGCCATGACGGCGCTGACCTTCGTGCTGTTCGTCTGGCAGGCCGTGCCGGCGCCCCCCATGGGCAACGCCGCCGTGCTGGCTTTGTTTTCATTCTCTTTTGCCGCTGCCTTCGTGCAATGGCGGCGGACGCGGGGCCGTCCGCTTGAGCGTGCGGCGCTCAAGTGGTATCTGCTGTCGATCTACCTGGGCACCGGCCTCTTCGCGACCGGCATCCTCCTGCCGGTCGCTCTCGGCATCGCGCCGCTGGCCAGCCAGGGGCTGATGTTCAGCGTGTTCCTGTTCATGTTCGCGGGCATCGTGGCGGGCATCACGCGCTACCGGCTGTTCGACCTGGACCGCTGGTGGTTCCGCGCCTGGAGCTGGTTCATCGGCGGTTTGTGCCTGCTGCTGCTCGATATGGCCCTGGTTTCGCTGTTCGACATGTCGCAGGCGGGGGCACTGGGCCTGTCGCTGGCACTGCTGGGTTGGGTGTACTTCCCGGCGCGCCAGTGGCTGTGGGCACGGCTGGCGGGCGGAGCATCGGCCGAAGAAGCCGGCCGTTCGCTGGGCCGTGCGCTCGAAAGCCTGGCAGCGGCACCCGACGAGGCTCAATTGCGTGTGCGCTGGCGGCAAGTGCTGTCGGAGCAGTTTGCGCCGCTGGAGTTGCAGGCGCGCCCGCCCACGGCTGCGTCGGGCGTCGCCATCGCGGAGAACGGCCTGGCCCTCCATCTGCCCGAACCCGGCGGCGGCCCGGGGCTGGCGCTGCGCCTGCCTCAGTCGGGCGCGCGCCTCTTCGGACGGGACGACGCAGCGCGCGGCGAGGTGCTCTGGCGCATGGTGCAGCAT
>JAGOCV010000236.1 GCA_017998575.1 Burkholderiaceae bacterium | reverse complement strand
TCAAGCTGGGCCACGGCGTGTGGGACGTGGTGTTCACGCGCCGCGCCGGCTGACCCCGTACCGCCGCCCGGCCCCGGCCGGCGAGATGGCCGGCAGCGTGAGCGGCGGCCTTGGCAGGCGCGCGCCGAGCCGTTACCCTGCCGGCAGGGAGCTGCCAGACCGGCAAGCCAACGGGGGGATCGCACCGGATGAAACACAACACGCACGCCACGCGCCGCCAGTGCCTGCTGCGCGCCGCAGCCACCAGCGCCACGCTGCTGGCGGGATTCACGGCCACCACCACCACGCTCGCCCAGGCACGCCCGGCAGCCGCCACCCCGGCACCCGCCGCGCGCCGGCTGGTGCTGGGCCAGTCGGTGCCGCTCACGGGCGCTGCCGAGGAGATCGGTGTGGCCTTCGCCGCCGGCGCCAAGCTGTACGTCGACGCGTGGAACGCGCGGCCCGCCTCGGCCGGCTTTCCGATCGAGCTGCGCCAGCTCGACGACGGCTACGACCCTCGCCGCGCAGGTGACAACGCCCGGCGCCTCATCGCCGAGGGGGCCGATCTGCTGTTCGGCTTCGTCGGTGCCGATGCCGCGCTGGCCGGCGCCGAAGCCGCCCGCGCATCGGGGGCCATGCTGTTCGCCCCGTTCGCCGCGCCCGACAGCCTGCGCGAGCAATCCAGCGTGTTCCACGTGCGGCCGAGCCTGGCCGACGAGGCCTTCCGTATGGTGCGCCACTGCATCACCCTGGGCCAGAACCGCATCGCCGTGGTGGCCGACGACGATACGCTGGGCCGCGCGGGCCTGGCCGCCGTCAACCAGGCCATCGCCGAGCTCAAGCACCAGCCGCTGGCAGCCACCGCCTTCGTGCCCGTGAACAGCAGCCGCGTGGATGCGGCCGTGGCGGCCGCCATCAACAAGGCCCAGCCGCAGGCCATCATCGTGGCAGGCCTGTTCCGCAGCACGGCGTCGGTGATCCGCGCCATGCGCGCCTCGGGCTATGGCGGTTCGTTCCTCAACTTCTCGGCGGTCGGCATCGACCCGCTGTTCGTGGCCGTGGGCAAGGACATCAACGGCGTGGTGGTCTCGCAGGTGGTGCCCTCGCCGCGCCGTGTGGCCGTGCCCGTGGTGCGCGAATACCTGGCTGCGCTCGAAGAGACGGACCAGACCGCGTCCTACGAAAGCCTCGAAGGCTTCATCGCCGCCAAAGCACTGGCCGAGGCCGCGCGCCGCGCCGGCCGGGGCGCCGACCGCGCCGCGCTGCAGCGCGCCATGGCCGGCATGACCGACTACGACGTCGGCGGCTTCCGCATCAACCTGCGCGCGGGCGTGCGCGATCCATCGCGGCCGATCGACCTGGTGACCGTGACGGCGGACGGACGCGTGATCCGCTAGCGCGACCTGGCGCGCCCTCAGGCGCCGAACGGCCCGTACAGCTCGCGCGGGTTGTCCACCAGGATGCGGCGGCGCACCGCTTCATCGGGCACCCAGTCGGCCAGCAGGTCGAACAGGTCGCCGTCGTTGGGCATGCCGCGCCCGTTCATGTTGACGTGGGGCCAGTCCGTGCCCCACACCAGCCGGTGCGGCGCGTGCGCCACCAGCGCGCGCGCCAGCGGGGTCACCGTCGCGTAAGGAAAGTCGCCGGCCGCGCAGCGCATCGGCCCCGAGAGTTTGACCCACACACGCCCGGTGTCGAGCATGGCCAGCAGGCGCTGGAAGGCGGGCTGCGACGTGCCGCCTTCCGCCGGTATGGCGGCGAAGTGATCCAGCACGACGGGCGTGGGCAGGGCCAGCAAGGCATCGGCGAACTCGGGCAGGTCGGCCCCGGCGGGGTAGAACTGCACGTGCCAGCCGAAGTCGGCCACCAGCGCCGCCACGTGGGGCGAGAGGCGCGGCAGCGCGCCGCGGTGCCCGGGACTCACGAAGCGCACGCCGCGCACGCCCAACGCGTCGAGCCGCGCGACCTCGGCCGCGCCGGCCGTCTCGGGCAACAGTGCCACGCCCTTGAAGCGGCCCGGATGCTGTGCGAGCACGTGTTCGAGGTGGCGCGTGTCCATGCCGTAGCCGCCGCCGCTCACCACGACCGCGCCCGCCAGGCCCAGCGTCCGCTGCAGGGCCATGTGCGTCTCGGGCAGCGCGTCCTGCGACGTGTAGCGGCTGTCGGGATGGAAGGGGTAGTCGGCCGCCGGCCCGAACAGGTGGATGTGGCAATCGATCGCGCCCGGCGGGCAGGCCGTGCGCGGCGTGCGCGGGTGCGGATCGGGCGGCTGCGTCAGCGGCGGTTGCGGCCGGGCGGGAGCGGCGGGCGTCTGGGTCATGGTGGCGCGTGGGAGAACGTGTCAGTCGGCCTTGATCTTCGAGCGCTTCACCACGTCTGCCCACTGGGCGATCTCGGTGTCGATGAGCCGGGCGAAGCTTGCGCTGTCGGTGGCCAGCACTTCCACGCCATCGGCCTGCAGCTGCCGGTTCAGTTCGGGCTGCTGCATGGCCTGGACCGAAGCCTTCTGCAGTTGCGTGACGACCGCGGCGTCGGTGCCGGCCGGCACCAGCACGCCCATCCACAGGATGCCCTGGTAGCCCGGCGCGCCCAGCTCGGCCACGGTCGGCACTTCGGGCATCAGCGGCGAGCGCTTGAGGCTGGCGATGGCCAGCGGCTTGATGCGGCCGGCCTTGATGTGCGGTGTGGCGGTGGCGATGGTGTCCATCTTCAATCCCACCTGGCCGGCCAGCAGGTCGTTGAGCGCGGGAGCCGCGCCCTTGTAGGGCACGTGCGTGACCTGCAGGCCGCCCAGGCGCAGCAACAGCAGTTCCATCGTGATGTGCGGCAGGGTGCCGTTGCCGGCCGAGCTGTAGTTGAGCTGGCCGGGATGCGAGCGGGCGTACGCGACGAACCCGGCGAAGTCGTTGTACGGCTGACCCGCATGCGCCACCAGCAGCTCGGGAATCTGCGCCAGCAGCGACACCGGCTGCAGATCCTTCACCGTGTCGAACGGCAGGCTGGGCAGCAGCGCCGGGTTGATCGTGTGGTTGGGCGTGGTGAACAGCAGCGTGTAGCCGTCGGGCGCGGCCTTGGCGACGCGCGCCGTGGCGATCGAGCCGCCCGCGCCGGGCACGTTCTCCACCACCACCGTGCCGCCGATCTGGCGGCCCAATTGCGTGGCGTATTGGCGGGCCACATAATCGACCGTGCCTCCGGCCGGGAACGGCACCACCAGTTTCAGGGGCCTGTCGGGCCAGGCGGCCCAGGCCGGCATGCCCAGGCCGGCCAGTGCAGCCACGGCGGACGTCAACAGCAGCGCGCGGCGCCAGGCAGACGTGGTGTTCATCGGGGTCTCCTCGTTTGGATGCGAATCCGGCAGTACACATCGCCGCACGGCCCGGCACAAATGATTTGTTTGAACCCACCCATGAACCGCGTTCATCGCCCCCGCGCTCCCGCCCATGCACGTTGATTTCCTCGGCCTGCAGGCCTTCGTCGCCATTGCCGAGGCCGGCAGCTTCCAGCAGGCCGCCGCGCAGTTGCACCTCACGCAGACGGCCATCAGCCACCGCATCCGCAAGCTCGAGGAAGCGCTGGGCGTGCGGCTGATCGCGCGCACCACACGCGATGTCACGCTCACCGAGGCCGGACATGCGCTGCTGCCGCGCGCGCGCCGCGCCATGCAGGAGCTGGCCGATTCGTGCGAGACCGTGCGCACGCACGGCCAGCGCGCCAGCGACTGGCTGGCCTTCGCCTGCCTGCCCACGGTGGCGGCCAGCACCATTGCGCCGCTGCTGTCCGAGTGCGCCGCGCGCCATCCCGAAACCCACGTGCGCGTGTTCGACAGCTCCATCCCCGAGATCGCCGAGCTGGTCGAATCGCGCACCGCCGCCTTCGGCCTCACGGTCATGCAGGGCTCGCGTGGCGAACTGGTGGCCGAGCGCATCGGCGACGAGCCCTTCGTGCTGGTGTGCGCCGAAGACCATGCGCTCGCGTCGCAAACGCGCGTGCCGTGGCAGCGGCTGGCAGGCGAATCGCTGATCCGCATCAGCCTGCCGTCGGGCAACAGCATGACCATCGACGATGCGCTGGGCCCGCTGCGCGAGAGCCTGCGCTGGCGCTACGAGGCGCAGCACAACGCCATGGCGCTGGAGATGGTGCGTGGCGGCCTGGGCGTGACGGTGGTGCCCCGGCTGTCGGTGCAGCCAGCCACGGGCCTTCGGGTGATCACCATCGACGCGCCGCTGATCACGCGCGCGCTGGCCGTGGTGACACGGCGCGACGCCCAGCTGCCGGCGCGCGAGGCGTGGGCGCGAGACAGGCTGGTGCAGCTGGTACGCGCTGCGCTCGCCTGAATCGGCGTGCGCAGCGCAGGCGCGGCAGATGAATCTGCCGCATCAAACGCCAAGAACAATTCATTTGTCGCGCACCGCACACGCGCCGACACTCGTCTCCCATCCCGCAGAAAACGACAGGAGACGACACCATGCACGACTTCACGCCTGCCCCGGCGCATCCGCGACGCCGCGCTCTCATCGCCAGCGCGCTGGCCGGCACCCTGATGGCCGCCGCGCCCTGGGCCGTGCAGGCGCAGCCCGCCTTTCCCTCGCAGCCGATCAAGGTGATCGTGCCCTTCGGCCCCGGCGGGCTCGCCGACATCTCGATGCGCCTGGTGGCGCAGAAGCTGGGCGAGCGGCTGGGCCAGCCCGTGGTGGTGGAAAACCGCCCCGGTGCCGGCGGCGTGGTCGCGGCCAATGCCGCGCTCAATGCGCCGCGCGACGGCCACACGCTGATCCTCTTCTCCAACGGCACGGCCATCAGCAAGAGCCTGTTCAAGCTGGCCAATGATCCCGAAACCGACTTCGTGCCGATCTCCTCCATGGCCTACTTCGACCTGATCCTGCTGGTGAAGGCCGACGGCGGCGTGCCCGACCTCGCGTCGCTGCTGGCGCTCTCGCGCCGCCGCCCGCTCAACATCGGCACCATCAATCCGGGCAGCACGCAGAACCTGTCGGCCGAGCTGTTCAAGTCGGTCGCGAAGGTAGAAGCCACGGTGATCCCGTTCAAGAGCACGCCCGAAGTGCTGACCGCGCTGATGCGCGGCGACGTGGACGTGGGCTTCGAGTCGTATGCCGCGCTCAAGGGCGCGGTGGACGGCGGCCAGGTGCGCGCCATCGCTGCCACGGCGGGCGCGCGTTCGCCGTGGTTGCCCCAGGTGCCCACCGTGCGCGAGGCCGGCGTGGCCGGCTACGAGGTGACGGGCTGGAACGCGCTGTACGCACCCGCGGGCACGCCGCCGGCCGCCGTGCAGGCCGTCAGTGCCGCCATGCAGGAGGTGATGCAGCTGCCCGACGTGCGCCAGCGCCTGCTGCAACTGGGCACCGAACCGCGCGCCAGTTCGCCGGCCGACATGGCTGCGGTTTTCAAGCGCGATACAGCCAAGTGGGCCGAAGTGATCCGCCGTGCCGGCATCCAGATGCAATGAGACCATGACCGAAGCAGTACAGAACCCCTCCGCCGCCGCTTTCACGCCGCTCGTCGATGCGCACGTGCACGTGTTCCGGCGCGACATGCCGCTCATCCCCAATCCGCGCCACGCGCCCGATTACGAGTTCACCGCCGAACAGCTCGATGCCACGCTGGCCGGGCACGGCGTGCGCCATGCCGTGATCGCCGCCGCCAGCCCCTGGGGCGACTGCAACGACTACATCATGCAGACGCTGCGCGCGCGCCCCCACTGGCGCGGCACGGCCATCCTCGATCCCTCCACCGACCGCTACGTGCTCGAACAGATGGCGCGCGACGGCTTCGTGGGCGTGCGCCTGCCGTTCATCAGCATGAGCACCCTGCCCGACCTGGGCAGCTGGGACTGGCGCAAGTTCCTCTACCGCCTCAAGGACATGGGCTGGCACGTGCACCTGCACCTGGACGGCCCGCGCCTGCCGCAGGTGCTGCCTGCCCTGGAAGCCTCGGGCGTGACCGTGGTTCTCGACCACATCGGCCGCCCCGATCCGCAGGGCGGCACCACGAGCGAAGGCTTCCGCGCCATGGTGCGCGCGGTGCAGAACGGCCGCACCTGGGTGAAGCTCTCGGGCGCCTACCGGCTGGGCGCGCAGGCCACCGGACAGGCCCGCGTGCTGTGCCAGGAAGTCGGCATCGAGCGCATGGTGTGGGCCAGCGACTGTCCGTTCGTCGGCGCCGAATCGACCCCGTACCAGAGCACCATCGACTGGCTGGCCGGCGTGGTGCCCGACCTCGCCATGCGCCAGCGCATCGCGGGCGCCAACGCGTTCGAGCTGTACTTCGCCCGGCGCTGAGTCCGGGCGCTCACGCGGGGCGCCCCGCCACGCGCTGGATCAGCGCGCCGGCACGCGCGGCATCAGCAGGTAGCTGGCGCGCTCGCCGCCGGCGTGCAGTGTGTTGATGCCGCCGAACTCGGCCTCGGGCCGGTCTTCCGGGTGGTCGTGGCGCATGCGCCCGGGTGGCGCGACGATGAAGTCGTGCCCCTGCAGCGTGAGCACCAGCCGCCAACCCTTCGGGAACA
>JAGOCV010000235.1 GCA_017998575.1 Burkholderiaceae bacterium | reverse complement strand
GTACCGTCCTGGTGCTGCAGGCCCTCGCCGCCCAGCGTGGTGCGGCCTGAGGTAGCGCCCAGCAAAAAGCCGCGCGCGCGCTGGTCGGCGGCGGCCCAGATGGCGTCGCCAACGCGTTGAAAGCCGAACATCGAGTAGTAGATGTAGAACGGCAGCATGGCCAGGCCGTGCACGCTGTAGCTGGTGGCTGCCGCCGTCCAGCTCGCAATGGCGCCGGCCTCGCTGATGCCCTCTTCGAGGATTTGCCCGTCCAGCGCCTCCCGATACGAGAGCACCGAGCCGATGTCCTCGGGCTCGTAGTGCTGCCCCACGCTCGAATAGATGCCCACCTGCCTGAACAGGTTGGCCATGCCGAAGGTGCGCGCCTCGTCGGCCACGATCGGCACGATGCGCTGCCCGAAGGACACGCCGCCGGGTCCGTCGCTGCGGTCCTTGAGCAGGTTGCCCAGCAGGCGCACGAAGGCCATGGTGGTCGACATCTCCTTGCCGCCGGCCGCCGTGGCGAAGCCGGCGTAGCTGGCCAGTGCCGGCACGGGCACCGCGGGCGCATCGGCCCGGCGCGCGGGCAGCGGGCCGCCCAGCGCCGCGCGGCGCTCGTGCAGGTAGCGGTGCTCGGCGCTGCCCTCGGCCGGGCGGAAGAACTCGAGCTTCGTGGCCTGCGCGTCGGTGAGCGGCAGGTGGAAGCGATCACGAAACTCCAGCAGCGCCGCTTCGTCGAGCTTCTTCTGGCTGTGCGTGGTCATCCTGCCCTGCCCCGCCTGGCCCATGCCATAGCCCTTCTTGGTGTGGGCCAGGATCACGGTGGGTCGCCCGCGATGCGCGACGGCCGCGGCATAGGCGGCGTGGATCTTCACGAGGTCGTGGCCGCCGCGCTTGAGGCGGTCGATCTGCTCATCGGTCAGGCCCTGGGCCATCCGCGCGAGCGAGGGGTTCTGCCCGAAGAAGTGATCGCGGTTGAAGCGGCCGTCCTTGGCGGCAAAGGTCTGCATCTGGCCATCCACCGTGCGGGCCAGCGCTTGCGCAAGAGCGCCATCGACGTCGCGCGCGAACAGGCCGTCCCAGTCGCTGCCCCACAGCAGCTTGACCACGTTCCATCCGGCGCCCGCGAACAAACGTTCGAGTTCGTCGACGATGCGGCCGTTGCCACGCACCGGGCCGTCGAGACGCTGGAGGTTGCAGTTGACCACCCACACCAGGTTGTCGAGCCCCTCGCGCGCCGCCAGCGTCAGCGCGCTCATCGATTCGGGCTCGTCCATCTCGCCATCGCCGAACACCCCCCACACGCGACGCACCTCAGGTCCTTGCGGCGCCAGCCCGCGATGCGCGAGATAACGCAGGAAGCGCGCGTGGTAGATCGAGCTGATCGGCCCCAGGCCCATCGAGCCCGTGGGGAACTGCCAGAAGTCGGGCATGAGCCACGGGTGCGGATAGCTCGACAGCCCGCGCGCGCCCGCTGCCGGGCCGCCGATCTCCTGCCGGTAGTGCGCGAGATCGGAATCGGTCAGCCGCCCTTCCATGAAAGCGCGCGCATAGACGCCGGGCGCGCTGTGCGGCTGAAAGAACACCAGGTCGCCCTGCGGCCCTGCACGGAAGAAGTGGTTGAAGCCGACCTCGAACAGATCCGCCGCGCTGGCATAGCTGGCGATGTGCCCGCCCAGTTCGCCATAGGCCGTGTTGGCACGCACGACCATGGCCAGCGCGTTCCACCGCATGAGCGAGGCCAGCCGCTCCTCGATGGCCAGATCGCCCGGGAAGGGCGGCTCATCGGCTGCCGACACCGTGTTGACGTACGGCGTGTTGAGCTGCGGCCGCCAGCCCGTGGCGCGTGAGTGCGCATGGCGCACCAACTCGTCGAGCAGGAAGTGCGCACGCGCCGGGCCATGCGCAGCGAGCATGGCGTCGAAGGCTGCGCGCCATTCGTCTGTTTCTTCGGGATCGATGTCAGGCTGGCCGTCGGGGTGCTGCGCGGAGGTGGAGGGCAAGGGAGCGTTCATGAACGCACTTTAGGAGGCCGACGCTCGAACTTGATACCGATTACATCGTCAAATCCAAGTTTTGCAGCATAAAATTCCGCAAAAAACACCTATGAAGGCATGATGAATCTGGACAAGATCGATCTGCGCATCCTTGAAGAACTCCAGAACGACGGCTCCCTGTCGAACGTCGAGTTGGCGCGGCGCGTGCATCTGTCCCCCTCGCCATGCCTGGCTCGGGTGAAAGCGCTGGAGGCCGCCGGCGTGATCAACCGCTACGTCGCGCTGGCCAGCGCCGCCGCGCTCGGACTGGGCCTGAACGTCTTCATCTCGATCAGCCTCAAATCGCAATCGAAGGAAGCCCTGGCCGCTTTCGAGCAAGGCATCGCCGATCACGAAGAAGTCATGGAGTGCTACCTGATGACCGGCGACAGCGACTACCTGATCCGCGTCGCCGTGGCGGACATGGCGGCGCTGGAGAAGTTCATCCTCGAGCGACTCAACCGCCTTCCCGGTGTCGAGAAGATCCGTTCGAGCTTTGCGTTGAAGCAGGTGCGCTACAAGACGTCGTTGCCGCTGCCTGCGAGGTAGCGTTCCGGCGCGGGGAAAGGCGCGAACGCGACCTGGCGTACCGCCGCGTCCCTCGACACGAATGTCCAATCCTGCGTTGACCGGCTGGACTCGCCGTACAGCCATCGGACGAGGTGCGTGCGCCGCAGCGAAAACACCGGCCGGTATCGCGCTCGAACTGCTCCAACCCCATGGTGTGTGGATCTGCCGCAAAGTGCGCCGCTGTTTCCGCGATCGCGTGACCTCTATGTCCAGCCAAGTGGCCAGCTTCTCGGCATAGGGATCGAGCTTGCTTGAGCTCACGCGCTTGGCGTACTGCGTCTCCGTCTGATCCGACCGCAGGTACTTCTTCACTGTGTTGCGAGCAAGGCCCGTACGCCTTGCAATCTCGCGGATGGACAGCTGATCGCGCAGTGCCCACCGCCTGATGACATTCATGTCGCCACGTCTATCACTCCTGATTACTCCCTGCTTTCAGAAGCAAGCAGGGTAGGGCTAACGTGGGTCAGATCTGAATGAAAACTAACGCGTTTAGTGGATCAGATTTCGGCGGAATTCAACAGTCCGCCCCCAAAGGAGTCATTTCATACAAAGATCTTCGCGAAGCACACGCTTGAGCACCTTGCCAGAAGGGTTGCGGGGCAAGGCATCGAGCACGACGAGCTGCTTGGGCGTCTTGAAGCCGCCGAGGCGGCCCTCGCAGTGGGCACGCAGCGTCTCCTGCGTGAGTGCGGTGCCCGGGCGCAGCACCACCACGGCGGTGACGCGCTCACCCCAGCGCTCGTCGGGCAGACCGATCACCGCCGCCTCCGCCACCTGGGGTAGCTGGTAGAGCACGCGCTCCACCTCGGACGACGCGATGTTCTCGCCACCGCTGATGATCATGTCCTTCTTGCGGTCGGTCAGGTAGAGAAAGCCTTCCTCGTCGAGCAGGCCGATGTCGCCGGTGCGGAACCAGTCGCCGAAGAAGCTCGCCCGGGTCCTTGGCGGGTCCTTCCAGTAGCCCGGTGTGACCTTCGGCCCGCGCAGGCAGACCTCGCCCTGCGCACCGGCCGGCAAGGGCTGCCCCTGCTCGTCCACCACCGCCAGCTGCACGTGCGCGAGCGCGCGGCCGGTGGAGCCGATCTTCTCGATCTCGCGCCCCGCCTCCATGAACGTGTCGCCCGAGCAGGTCTCGGTCAGGCCGTAGGCGTCGATGTAGCGCGCCTGGGTGAACAGCGAACCGAACTCGCGGATGCGCTCTTCCGGCGTCTTCTCGCCACCGCCGATGAGCCAGCGAAAACTGCTGAGATCGAAGCGCTCGCGCTGGGGCAGAGCCAGCACCCGGTTGAGCATCACCGGCGCCATCCAGCCGCCGGTGAGGCGCTCGCGCTGGATCATGGCCAGCGTGGCCTCGGGCTCGAAATCGCGCAGCACGGCCAGCATGCCGCCTTGCGCCAGCACGGCCAGCCCGGGCAAGTCAAAGGCGCCCACGTGGTACAGGGGGCCCACCACGAGCAGGCGATCTTCCTTGCCCAGGCCCAGGGCGGCCACGTGGTCGAAGCTCTTCCATGCCGCATTGGCGTAGGTGTGCATCACGCCCTTGGGGCGGTCGGTGGTGCCCGAGGTGTACATCAGGCGGTACAGGTCATCGGGGCGGCAGGCGTGCGGCTGCGTCGATGGCGCGCCGCCTTCGGCCAGCACGCGGCTGTCCGACTGCGCCGCACGGGACAGCCCGATGCAGCGGGCCGCCGCGCCCGCCGAGGCTTGAAACTCCTCGTCGCAGAACAGCAGCACGGCGCCCGCGTGGTCCAGGATGTATGCCACCTCCTCCGCGCCCAGCCGGTAGTTGATGGGCAGCAACACGGCGCCAGCGTGCGAGATCGCCAGCGCCAACTCGACGAAGGCCGCGCTGTTCTTCATCAGCAAGGCCACCACCTCGCCAGGGCGAACGCCCTGGTCGCGCAGCAGGCCGGCAGCGGCCTCGACGCGGGCCTGCAGCTCGCCGAAACCGATCCGCTGCCCCTCGTACACGAGCGCGGTGCGCCCGGGCTCGGTGCGCGCCCACCAGGCCACGCTTGCGCTCAACGACACCATGGCGTCTCCTTGATCTTGCGGGTCGCTCAGTAGGAGCGCGGCATGCCGAGGTCGTGGTTGGCGACGTAGTTGAGGATCATTTCCTCGGACACCGGCGCGAAGCGGAACAGGCGGGCGTCGCGCCACAGGCGCTCGACGTGGTATTCCTTCGCGTAGCCCATGCCGCCCATGGTCTGCATGGCGCGTTCGGTGGCGCGCGCCACGTTCTGCGCCGCCAGCAGCTTGGCTGCGTTGGCTTCGCTGCCGTAGGGCAGGCCCTGGTCGAAATTGGTCGCCGCCTTGTGGTTGAGCAGGCGTGCGGCCTCCACCTCCACATGGCACTGCGCCAGCGGGAACTGCAGCCCCTGGTAGGCGCTGATGGGTTTTTCCCCGAACACCTTGCGGTCCTTGGCGTAGTCCAGCGCGAGGCGGATGGCCAGCTCGCCCGTGCCCACCAGCCCGGCCGTGGTCACGATGCGCTCGGTGTTGAGCACATCCAGCAGCTCGCGCCAGCCCTTGTGCAGCGTGCCGACGAGTTCGTCGGGCTCGATGCGCACGTTGTCGAAGAACACGCTGCTGGAATCGAGCGTGCAGGTGCCGAGCTTGTCGATGGGGGTGTGCGTGAGGCCTTCGCGCTTCACGTCGATCATGAACATCGACAGACCGTCGGTGCGCGAGCTGGCGTCGGCGAGCTTCTTGGTGCGGGCGATCACCAGCATCTTGCTGGCCGATTCCACGCCCGTGATCCAGATCTTGCGGCCGTTGAGGCGCCAGCCATCGCCGTCGGCAGCGGCGAAGCTCTTGAGTTCCAGGGTGTTGGTGCCGGCGTCGGGCTCGGTCAGGGCCATGCAGCAGTTGATCTCGCCGCTGATGATCCCGGGCAGCAGCTCGGCGCGCATCTTCTCGTTGCCGAAGCGCGAGATCGAGACGCCGCCGAAGATCGGGTTGATCATGAACAGCTGGCCGACGGTGGAGCCGCCGCCCGTGGCGGCCAGGCTCTCGACGATCAGCGCCAGCTCCATCATGCCCAGGCCGCTGCCGCCGTGCTCGGTGGGCAGGGCCGCGCCGCACAGCCCGGCGTCGCAGACCGCCTTCCAGTACTCGGTCGGGAAGGCCTTGGCGGCGTCCTGCTTGCGCCAGTAGTCCAGGCCGAAGCGCTCGCCGATCTGGCGCGCGGAATCGACCATCATCTTTTGCTCGTCGCTGAATTGAAAGTCCATGCTGTTTCCTAGATGTGCAGGGGTCTGCCGAAGGCCGCCAGCACGGATTCGTGCAGCGCTTCGGACAGGGTGGGATGGGGAAACACGGTGTCCATCAGCTCGGCCTCGGTGGCCTCGAGCGTGCCGGCCAGCGTGAAGCCGTGGATCAGTTCGGGGGCATCGGGCCCGACGATGTGGGCGCCCAGCAGGGCCCCGGTGCCTTCGTCGAACACCGTCTTGACGAAGCCCGCGGCCTCGCCGATGGCGATCGCCTTCCCGCTGGCTTCCAGCGGGAAGCGCCCCACGCGCAAGGGCCGGCCCAGCGCCCGCGCCTCGTCTTCGGTCAGGCCCACGCTGGCGCTCTGGGGATGGCTGTAGACACAGCTTGGGATCAGCGGCTCGGACGCATGGCCCGGCTGGCCGGCGATGCGCTCCACGCACGCCAGGCCCTGGTGGCTCGCGCGGTGTGCGAGCATGGGCGCGCCGGTGACGTCGCCGATCGCATGCACGTCGGGGTCGGCGGTGCGGCCCGTCGCGTCAGCCACGATCAGGCCGCGCTCCTGCACCACCCGGGTGTGCTCGAGGCCCAGCCCATCGGTGTTGCCGACCAGGCCGACCGCCACCAGCACGCGCTCGGCCTGCAGCGCCTCCTGGCCACCGGCGGTCTGCAGGGTGAGCTGCACACCATCTGGACCGACCTGGGCCGCTTCCATGCGCGCCCCGATGCGCAGGCGGATGCCGTCGCGCTCGAAGGCCCTGGCCACGAAGGCCGACACCTCGGCATCG
>JAGOCV010000234.1 GCA_017998575.1 Burkholderiaceae bacterium | reverse complement strand
GTTGAGCAGCACGCGGTCGCCGGGTTTCCACTTCGGGTGATCGCTCTGCGTGACGGAGCCGGCGAAGTCGATGCCGGGCACCAGGGGAAAGCTGCGCACCACGGGCGACTTGCCGGTGATGGCCAGGCCATCCTTGTAGTTGATGGTCGAGTAGTCCACGCGCACCGTGACATCGCCGCCGGCGGGCAGCTGTGCTTCGTCGAGCTGAGCGAGTTCGCAGCGGTAGCCCGATTCGGGCTTGGTGATCAAGAGGGCCTGGAACATGGTCATCTCCTAAGGGTTGGGGATCGGCGCCGACTCGCGCCACAGCCGCACCGTGAGCCACCAGGCCAGCATCGAGTCGGTCAGGGCCATCAGACCGAGCGCGAGGCGCAACGCGTCGGGTGGATCGGTGAGCTGGATGAACAGCACGATGCAGGACGACAGCAGCTGCAGACCGAGCATGAGCCAGAACAGGCCCCGGTGGGGTTGCCAGAGGCGGCGAAGGGTCTCGGACGGGGACGGCATGCCCTATTGTGCCGGCGCCCGCCCGCCCCCCAGGTCGCTCAGGCGCCCCGGGCGGGGGCACCCGCTTCCCAGCCGCCCCCGATGGCGCGGATGAGCCGCACCGTGGCCTGCTGTCGGGCGGCCTCGACGCGTTGCGCCTGGCGCCGGTTGATCAGCTCGTTGCGGCGCGCGTCGAGCAGTTCGAGCTGGCTCACCAGGCCGTTGCGATAGCGCGTTTCCGAGAGGGCGCTGGCGCGCTGCGCGGCACGGACCGCGCGGCCCTGAGCCAGCGACTGGTTCTGCAACCAGCTCAGGGCGGAGAGCTGGTCTTCCACTTCCCGGAAGGCCGTGAGCACCTGGCCGCGGTAGCTCGCGGCGGCGGCGTCGAGCTGCGCCTGTGCGCCCTGCACCCCGGCCTCGCGCCGGCCGCCATCGAAGAGCGGTATCGACAGCAGTGCGCCCACCCCCCAGGCGCGCGCCGACCACTTGAACAGCTCGCCGATGTCGGGCGAGGCATAGCCTGCCGCCGCCGTGAGCGACACGCTGGGGAACCACGCCGCCTGCGCCACGCCCACGCGGGCCTGGGCGGCGAGCAGCGCGGCCTGTGCGGCGGCCACGTCGGGCCGGCGGGTGAGCACGCTGCCGGGCACACCAGCCGGGATCACGGGCAGCACACGGGCAGTATCGGCAGGCGACAGCGCGAAGCCCGAGGCCGGCTCACCCACCAGCACCGCCAGCGCGTGCTCCAGTTCGGCCCGGCTGCGGTTAAGCGCGAAGCCCTCGGCCTCGGTGGCGGCCAGCTCGGTCTGGATGCGGATCACGTCGAGTTCGGCCACGTCGCCGGCCTCGAAGCGGCGCTGCGTGAGGCGCAGCGTGTCGGCGTAGGCCGCGGCGGTGTCCTGCACCAGGGTGCGCTCGGTGTCCACCGCGCGCAGGGCCAGGTAGGTCTGGGCCACCTCGGCCTGCACCAGCAGGCGCGTGCTTTGCAGCAGGGCTTCTCGCGATTGCGCGTCCAGCGCGGCGGCGTCGCGTGTCCCCGCCAGGCGCCCGAACAGGTCGAGCTCGTACGACAGGTTCACGCCCGCCTGCAACAGCGTGGCCGGCGTGGCGCCGCTGGCGGTGTTCGCACCGGCACCGCGCGACGCGTCAGCCCCCACACCGATCTGCGGCAGGCGATCGGCCTGCGCGCCGCGCACCAGTGAGCGCGCCTGGGCCAGGCGGGCCGCCGCTGCGTGGATGCCGGTGTTGCCGGCGGCGGCGCGTTCGGCCAGGTCGTCGAGCACCGGGTCCTTGAACGCCTTCCACCAGGTGCCCCGGGGCTGGGCTTCGGCGGGCTGGGCGATGGTCCAGTGTTCGTTCGGGCGCGGCTGTTCCTTGAACTGGGGTGGCGTGGGGACGGCGGCCGGCAAGGGCGGCAGTGCGGTGGCGCAGCCGGCCAGCACGAGCGCGGCCGTCAGCGTCAGCAAGCGATGGAGATTTTTCACGGGGTTCACCTTCCGGTTCTTCAATGGGTCAGGGGAGCAGCGGGCACCGCGCGGGCCGTGCCGCCGCCACCGGAGGCAAAGCCGTCGAGGTGCGGCACGGTGCCGTGCAGCTTGAGCGCGCGGTTGCCGGCCAGACGGCGCAACAGCACGTAGAACACCGGCGTGAGGAACAGGCCGAAGGCGGTCACGCCGATCATTCCGGCGAACACGGCCATGCCCATGGCCGAGCGCATCTCGGCGCCCGCGCCGGTGGCCAGCACCAGCGGCAGCACCCCCATCACGAAGGCCAGCGAGGTCATGAGGATGGGGCGCAGCCGCAGGCGGCTGGCTTCGATGGCGGCCTGCACCGGCGAACGCCCGGCAAACTCCAGCTCGCGCGCGAATTCCACGATCAGGATCGCGTTCTTCGCCGACAGCCCCACCAGCACGATCAGCCCGATCTGGGTGAACACGTTGTTGTCGCCGCCATCCAGCCACACGCCCGTCATCGCCGCGAGCAGGCCCATGGGCACGATCAGGATGATGGACAGTGGCAACGTGAGGCTCTCGTACTGCGCCGCGAGCACCAGGAACACCAGCAGGATCGCCAGCGGGAACACCCACAGCGCGGAGTTGCCGGCCAGGATCTCCTGGTAGGTGAGCTCGGTCCACTCGAAGCCGATGCCCTGCGGCAGAGTCTCGGCAGCGATGCGCTCGATCGCGTCCTGCGCCTGGCCCGACGAGAAGCCGGGCGCGGGACCGCCGTTGATGTCGGCCGAGAGGTAGCCGTTGTAGCGCATGGCGCGCTCCGGGCCAAAGCTGGAACTCACCTTCATCAGCGCCGACAGAGGCACCATCTCGCCCGAGTTCGAGCGCACCTTGAGCAGGCCCACGTCCTCAGCACGCGCACGGTAAGGCGCGTCGGCCTGGGCGCGCACGCTGTAGGTGCGACCGAACTGGTTGAAGTCGTTCACGTACAGGCTGCCGAGGTAGATCTGCATGGTGTCGAAGATGTCCGTCACCGGCACGCCGAGCTGGCGCGCCTTGGTGCGGTCGATGTCGGCGTAGAGCTGCGGCACGTTGACCTGCCAGCTCGTGAACATGCCGGCGAGCTCGGGGGTCTGGTAGGCCCTGGCCATGAAGGCTTTCAAGGCCGCGTCCATCGCTTCGTAGCCGAGCGAGGCCTTGTCTTCCAGCTGCAGCTTGAAGCCGCCCGTGGTGCCCAGGCCAGCCACCGGCGGCGGCGGGAACATCACGATGAAGGCGTCCTGGATCTCGCCATAGGCCTGGTTGAGCTGGCCCGCGACGGCGCCGCCGCTCTGGTCGGCGCGCTGGCGCTCGGCAAAGGGCTTGAGCGTCGCGAAGACGATGCCGGAGTTCGAGCTGTTGGTGAAGCCGTTGATCGACAGGCCCGGGAAGGCGATGGCGTCTTCCACGTTCGGGTTCTGCTTGGTGATCTCGCCCATGCGGTGGATCACGTCTTCCGTGCGGTCCAGCGTGGCGCCGTCGGGCAGTTGGGCGAAGCCGATCAGGTACTGCTTGTCCTGCGCCGGCACGAAGCCGCTGGGCACGGCCTTGAACAGGCCGAAGGTCACGCCCACGAGCGCGAGGTAGATCACCATCATCAGCGCCTTGCGCGAGATCACGCGCCGCACGCCGCCGCTGTAGGCCTCGGCGCCGCGGTGGAAGACGCGGTTGAAGCCGCGAAACAGGCCGCCGAAGACGTGGTCCATGCCCCGCGTGAGCGCGTCTTTCGGCGCGCCGTGGCCGCGCAGCAGCAGGGCCGCCAGCGCGGGCGACAGCGTGAGCGAGTTGATGGCCGAGATCACCGTGGAGATCGCGATGGTGACCGCGAACTGCTTGTAGAACTGACCCGTGAGGCCGCTGATGAAAGCCAGCGGAATGAACACGGCCACCAGCACCAGCGCGATCGCGATGATGGGCCCGGAGACCTCCTTCATCGCGCGGTAGGTCGCGTCGCGCGGCGACAGGCCGGCTTCGATGTTGCGCTCCACGTTCTCCACCACCACGATGGCGTCGTCGACCACGATGCCGATCGCCAGCACCAGACCGAACAGCGAGAGCGCATTGATCGAGAAGCCGAGCAAGTGCAGCACCGCAAAGGTGCCGACCACCGACACCGGCACCGCCAGCAGCGGGATGATGGAAGCGCGCCAGGTCTGCAGGAACAGGATCACCACCAGCACCACGAGGGCGATGGCTTCGAGCAGGGTCGTGATGACCGACTGGATCGAGGCGCGCACGAACTGCGTGGGGTCGTAGGCGATGCGGAACTCCACGCCCTCGGGCATGTTCTTCTGCAATTCGGCCATGGTGGCGCGCACCTCGGCCGAAATGTCAAGCGCGTTGGAGCCCGGCGCCTGGAACACGCCCATGCCCACGGCGGGCTGGTTGTTGAGCAGCGAACGCAGCGAGTAGTCGGCCGCGCCCATCTCCAGCCGCGCGATGTCGCGCAGGCGGGTCACCGCGCCGTCGCCACCGGTCTGGACGATGATGTCGCCGAACTCGTCTTCGGTCTGCAGCCGGCCCTGGGCGTTGATGGACAACTGCATGTCCACGCCGGGCAGGCCCGGCGAGGCGCCCACCACGCCGGCGGCGGCCTGCACGTTCTGGCCGCGGATGGCGTTCACCACGTCGCTGGCCGAGAGGCCGCGCTGCGCGACCTTCTGCGGGTCTAGCCACACGCGCATGGAGTAGTCGCCGCCGCCGAAGATCTGCACCTGGCCCACGCCCTGGATGCGCGCGAGCCGGTCCTTCACGTTGAGCACCGCGTAGTTGCGCAGGTAGTTGATGTCGTAGCGGTCGTTGGGCGAAACCAGGTGCACCACCATCGTGATGTCAGGCGAGCTCTTCACCGTGGTCACGCCCAGGCGGCGCACCTCTTCGGGCAGGCGCGGCTCGGCTTGGGACACGCGGTTTTGCACCAACTGCTGCGCCTTGTCGGGGTCGGTGCCGAGCTTGAAGGTGACGGTCAGCGTCATCACGCCGTCGGTGGTGGCCTGGCTGCCCATGTAGAGCATGCCTTCCACGCCGTTGATGGATTCCTCCAGCGGCGTGGCCACGGTTTCTGCGATGACCTTGGGATTGGCGCCGGGGTACTGGGCGCGCACGACCACCGAAGGCGGGGCCACCTCGGGGTACTCGGAGATCGGCAGGCTGCGCAGCGCGACCAGGCCGGCGATCAGGATCAGCAGCGAGAGCACGCCCGCAAAGATCGGCCGATCGATGAAAAATTTCGAGAGATTCATGGTGTTCTTCTGGTCATTCGCGGCGCTCAGGACTTCGCCACAGCCACCGCCGGTTTCTCGGCGCGCGCGTTGTTCATCGGCACGGCCTGCGGTTGCACCACGTCGCCCGGGCGCACGCGCTGCAGGCCGTTGACGACGATGCGCTCACCGGGCTTGAGCCCGCTGAGGACGGTGCGCAGGCCCTCGACCGGCGCGCCCAGCGTGACCTCGCGGTACTCGGTCTTGTCGCCCTCGCCCACCACCAGCACGTATTTCTTGTCCTGGTCGGTGCCGACAGCACGCTCGCTCACCAGCAGGGTGCGCGCGGTCTGCGGCTGGCCCATGCGGATGCGAGCGAACTGGCCTGGCATGAGGCGGCCATCCTTGTTGTCGAACACGGCGCGCACGCGCACCGTGCCGCTGCGCGGATCGACCTGGTTGTCGATCAGTTGCAGTTGGCCCGCGTAAGGCGTGTCGCTGGTGGCCGAGGTGCCCATCTGCACGGGGATGCGCTCGACCGCCGGACGTGCACCGCCCGCCAGCCCCTGCAATGCGCCGGCGACGGTGCGTTCATCGGCGTCGAAGCTGGCGTAGATCGGGCTGACCGAGACCAGCGTCGTGAGCACGGGGGCACCGGGGCCAGCGGCCACGAGGTTGCCCACGGTCACCTCCAGCTTGCCGATGCGCCCGGCCACCGGGGCGCGCACCTGCGTGTAGCCCAGGCTGAGACGGGCGGCCTGCAGCTGCGCCTGCGCGGCCTTGAGGTTGGCCTCGGCTTCGCGCAGCACGTTCTCGCGGTCGTCCAGTTCGCGCTGGGCGATCGCCTTGTCGTCCCACAGGCGGCGCGAGCGGGCGTGTTCGTTGCTGGCGTGGGTGACCCGCGCCTGCGCGGCGATGACCTGGGCCTCGGCGCGCGCGAACTCGGCTTCATGAGGAGCGGGGTCGATGGACACGAGAAGGTCGCCCTTGCTCACCAGCGCGCCTTCGCGGAAATGCGTGGCCTGCACCACACCGGCGACGCGGGAGCGGAGGTCCACCCGCTCGACCGCTTCGAGGCGGCCGGAGAACTCCTGCCAGGCGGCCACGTCGCTTTCGGCCACCGTGGCCACCGAGACCGGCATGGGCGGGGGCGCGCTCGCCGGTGCACTGGCGCGGGCGGGGGTTGCTTCATGGACGAGCACGACGCCAGCCACGATGAGGGCGGCCAGCGCGGCCGCGGTGGGCCACCAGACGCGGCGCTTGAATGAAGACAGGTCGGACATGTTTTTTTCCTTTTTGAGGGCGAACGAAGCCGCCCCCCGGTGGATCACCGGGGTGGGCGTGAGGTGGTTGGGAAAGGAGGCGCGGGCCCGTCAGGACGGCGGGGGTGTCGCGGCCTGGAAGAAGGCCCGGACGTGGCCGCGCAC
>JAGOCV010000233.1 GCA_017998575.1 Burkholderiaceae bacterium | reverse complement strand
GCGCCCCATGCCCTGCGCACTGATGCGGCTGGCGCGCGAGAGGCCCGAGCCGTTGTCGATGACCGGGGGCGCCTCGGCGGGACCGATGCGGCTTGCCCACCACTGGCGGATGACCTCGCGCGAGGCGTCGGGCGTGCCGCGCCCGCGCTGCGCCAGGCTGAGCGTGAGGAACAGTTGCTGCGCCATCACGTTGTTGCTGAACTTGTTGACGTCGCGCACCACCTCGGCCAGGGCGGGCGAGGCCACTTCGAACGCCGGCTTGAGCCCGGCCGGCACCTGGCCCTGGCGCACGGTGCCGCGCAGCTGGCCGCCGGCCTCGCGCCACAGGCCCTCGATGGCGCGGGCCGAGAAACCGTCGGGGTCCATCGGCGCCACTGGCCAGGCGCGCTCGCCGCAGGTGGCCGGGTAGACGCCCGTGAAGCGGACGCGCGCCGGGTCGCTGAAATCGGCGCCCAGCGTGCTGCGCCAGTCGGCGCAGGGCTCCAGCCCCAGCGGCACGGTGGCGGGCAGCTGCACGCCGGCCAGCGGCGGCTCGTACTGGATGGTGGCCACGCCCGAAGTGCGCTCGGGCGTGAAAGTCATCACGATGGAGCGGTAGTTGACCAGCAGCGCGTCGGCCGCCGCGTTGTAGGGCCGCGTGGGGTCGCCGTCGAAGGCGGCCGCGTCGTGCGGCGGCAGCTCGAAGGCCGTGCGGTCGAGCACGATGTCGCCGGTGATCGAGCGTATGCCGATGCCCTGCACGCGGCGCAGCAGCAGCCACAGGCGCTCGCTCACCAGCTTGGGATCGCCCTGGCCGCGGATGTGCAGGTTGCCGTAGAGCGTGCCTTCGCGCACCGCGCCTTCGACGAACACCTGCGTCGGCCAGCTGTAGGCGGGGCCCAGCAGGTCGAGCGCGGCGTAGGTGGTCACCAGCTTCATCACCGACGCCGGATTGACCGGCACCTGCGCGCGCCAGGCCACGCGCGGCGGCTGGCGGCCCTCGGCGTCGGCCACCCAGGCCACCACGCTGTCGGCGGGCAGGCGCGCGCGGGCCAGCGCGGCCGAGACTTCGGGCGGCAGCGCGGCCTGCGCATGGGCCGGGGCCCAGGCGGCGGTGGCCAGGGCCAGCGCGGTGATGGCGCAGCGCAGCATGCGCGGCAGGGGGCGGTGCAACGGGATCGGAGGCATGCGCCGGATTATCCCGGCCGACCCGGCGCGGTCCGCATCCTGCGCCGGCGTGGTCCGCCGGGGCGCGGGATAATCCCGCGATGCGTCTTTCTCCCCGCGCCGCCGGCCTGCTGGCGGCGGTCGTCACCGTGGCCGTCTGGACGGGTTTCGTCATCTCGGCGCGCGCCTCGGCCCGGTACACGCTCACCCCGTTCGACATCGCCTTCCTGCGCTTCGTGGGCGCGGGCCTGGTGCTGCTGCCCTGGGGCGCGTGGCTGCTGCGCCGCCACGGCCTGCGCGGCAGCCTCGGTGTCTCGCCGCTGCCGCTGGGCCTGACGGTGGGTGTTGGGCTGACCGCCGGCCTGCTGTATTCGCTGGCGGCCTACTCGGCGTTCTTCCTCGCGCCCGCTGCGCATGGTGCGGTGCTGATGCCGGGCAGCCTGCCGCTGTGGACCACGCTGCTGGCGGCGTTCTTTCTGGGTGACCGCATCACGCCGCTGCGCGCGGCGGGCCTGGCGTTGATCGTGGCCGGCGACCTGATGGTGGGCGGCCCCAGCCTGTGGCTGGCGTTCTCGGGCGAGGGCGGGCGCGTGTGGATCGGTGACCTGCTGTTCATGGGGGCGGCGCTCAACTGGGGCTGCTACACCGTGCTGGTTCGTCGCCACCGCCTTGACGCCGTGCACGCGACCATCGGCGTGGTGGCCTTCATGGCGGCCACCTACGTGCCGGTCTATGCGCTGCTGGCGTTCACCGGCGCGGTCGCCAGCGGCCTGGCGGTGGCGCCGTGGCCGGAGATCGTCACGCAGATGGTGCTTCAGGGTGTGCTGTCGGTGGTGGTGTCGGGCATCAGCTTCACGCTGATGGTGCAGTACTGGGGGCCGGTGCGTTCCACCATGGTGACGGCCTCGGTGCCCGTGCTGTCGGCGCTGGGCGCCGTGGCGCTGCTGGGCGAGCCGCTGTACTGGAATCTGCTGGCCGGCCTCGCGCTGGCCACCGCCGGCATCGTACTGGGCGTGCTGTCGGCTCGCGCGGCGCCCGCGCCCGTTCCGGCAGCGGCGCAGGAGGCCGTCCGATGAGCGCCACCGCACCGAAACGACCGCTGCGCCTGCTGGCCATCGACACCAGCACCTCGCAGATGTCGGTGGCCGTGGGCGACGGCACGCGCGTGTGGGAGCACAGCGGCGAGGGCGGCGCGCAGGCGTCTTCCGCGCTCATCCCCACGGTGCAGTCGTTGCTGCGCGAAGCGGGGCTTGCGCTGGCCGACCTCGACGCCATCGCCTTCGGGCGCGGGCCGGGTTCGTTCACGGGCCTGCGCACCGCATGTGCCGTCGCGCAGGGGCTGGGCTTCGGCGCGGGCGTGAAGCTGCTGCCCGTCGACACCCTGCTGGCCGTGGCCGAGGAAGCCCGCGCGCGCCACGGCGTGCAGCGCGTGGTGGCCGTGATCGACGCGCGCATGGACGAGGTCTATGCCGCCGCGCACGACCTCGCCGCCTTCGAGGCCGGCGGCGCCGTCGCAGCGCCTCTGCTGCACTCGCCCGAGGCCGTACAGGTGCCCGAGGGCTGGGTCATCGCCGGCAACGCCGATGCCCCCTACGGAGCGCGGCTGGCGCCCGCGCACGCCAGCGCGGTGCGGCTGCCGGCCCTGCCGACGGCCGCTGCCATGCTGCGGCTGGCGCCCGTGCTGCTGGCGCGCGGCGAAGCCGTGCCGGCCGAGCAGGCCATGCCGGCCTACATCCGGGATAAAGTGGCGCAGACCACGGCCGAGCGCGAAGCCGCGCGCGCCACCGCCGCTGCGGCGCCGCGCTGACGGCGCGCCGAGTCCGCGTGCCACCACCGCCCACGATGAACGCCATCCTGCAACCCCTGGAAGCCCGCTTCGAGCCGCTCACGCCCGCGCGGCTGGACGCGTTGCTGGCCATCGAGCAGGCGGCCTATCCGTTCCCGTGGTCGCGCGGCAACTTCACCGACTCCCTCGAGGCCGGCTACGAGGCGCAGCTGCTCATGGCCGGAGACACGCTGCTGGGCTACTTCGTCGCCATGAAAGGCGTGGACGAAGTCCACCTGCTCAACATCACCGTCGCCCCCGATTACCAGCGCCAGGGCTGGGCCCAGCTCATGCTGGACGCGCTGGCCACTTGGTCGCGCCGCCAGGGCGCGCAGTGGCTGTGGCTCGAAGTGCGCGTGAGCAACACGCGCGCGCTGTCGGTCTACGAGGCCAACGGCTTCCGGCGCGTGGGCGAGCGGCGCAACTACTATCCGGCCGGCGAGGGCCATCGCGAGCACGCGGTGGT
Source organism: Burkholderiaceae bacterium (assembly GCA_017998575.1). The sequence continues at coordinate 3,201 of JAGOCV010000233.1, read as the reverse complement.
CATGAGCCGGCGCCTGTGAGCGGCCGGCGCTCGCACGGCGACTCCACGACAGAAAACCCACGATCCCATGAGCCTCGAACTCGACGACCGCCAGCGCGCCATGCTCGCCGAGATGGGCGTGCGCGTGTGGCAGCCGCGCGTGGCGCGGCCGGCACCCGACGCCGCACCGCAACCCGAACCCGTGACGGTCCCGGCCCCGGCCGCGGCCATGGTCGAGCCCCCCGTGGCACACCCGCTGGCCGCGCCGGCCCCGGCCATGCGCACGCCCGGGCCTGTGTCCGCTCCCATCGCGCCGGTGCCCGTGCGTGCGGCCACCGAGGCCAGGCGCCCCACGGGCATCGAGAACATGAGCTGGCCCGCGCTCGAAGCCGCCGTGGCCGGCTGCACCGCCTGCAAGCTGTGCGAGCGCCGCCGCAACACCGTGTTCGGCGTCGGCCAGCCGCCCGCGCTGCCGGGCGCCGCGCCGCGTGCCGACTGGATGATCATCGGCGAGGCCCCGGGCGAGAACGAAGACCTGCAGGGCGAGCCCTTCGTCGGCCAGGCCGGCCGGCTGCTCGACAACATGCTGCGCGCCATGGGCCTGGCGCGCGAGCGCAACGTCTTCATCGCCAACGTGCTCAAGTGCCGCCCGCCCGGCAACCGCAACCCCGAGCCGGAGGAAGTGGCCCAGTGCGAGCCCTACCTCATGCGCCAGGTCGAGCTGGTGCAGCCGCGCGTGATTCTGGCCATGGGCCGCTTCGCCGTGCAGTCGCTGCTGCGCACGCAGGAGCCCATCGGCCGCTTGCGCGGCCGCCCGCACCAGTACCAGGGCGTGCCGGTGATCGTCACCTACCACCCGGCCTACCTGCTGCGCAACCTGCCCGACAAGGCCAAGGCCTGGGCCGACCTGTGCCTGGCCATGTCGCTGATGGATGCGAACGGCAGCGGCCGCTGATCCCGCTGCGGCGGCTGTCGCGTCCGGTTACCGCGCGTCGGCGCATGCGTCCTAACATGGCCGTTCCCCGGGCCACGGTCGTGCGCCCTCACTTCATGTCCACCGGAGAACACGCATGGAAACCCAGCAACTGCACCGCGGCCGCCTGATCGACCACCTGCAGCTCGTCGTGCGCGACCTGCCCGCCAGCCGCCGCTTCTACGAGGCGGTGTTCAAGGTGCTGGGCATTCCGCTGGGCGGCTCGGGCGACGACTACCTGTGGGCCGACGAACTGTTCATCTCCACCGCCACCAGCGAGGCCGCGGCTGGCCAGCTCACGGGTCGGCACCATCTGGCCTTCCAGGCGAAGGACCGCGCGATGATCGATGCCTTCCACCGCGAGGCGCTGGCCGCCGGCGGCAAGGACAACGGCGCGCCCGGCGAGCGCAAATACCACCCGGGCTACTACGGCGCCTTCGTGATCGATCCCGACGGCAACAACATCGAGGCCGTCTACCACGGCGAGGCGAAGCAGAACGTCGAATCGGTGGTCGTGACGTTCTGAGCGGGCTGTGGCGTCGGGGCTCAGCCCAGCGTCACGATCTCCTGCTTCTTGCGCCCGGGCGGCCAGTTCACCTGCGCCACCTCGCGCAGCGCGAAGGTGAATTCGGGGCCGATGCGCTCGGCCAGCAGCGCCTGTAGCGCCGCCTGCTCGTGCGCGTGCAGCGCGCGGCTGGCGGCCAGTTCCACGTCAAAGGCGAATCGTGCCGTCTGCGCCACGCGCCATTCGCGCAGCACGGGCGCGGCCTGCAGCCAGTCGCCCGCAAGGATGCGCACGTACATCAGCTCGCCGCTGGCCCTCTCGACCAGCACGCGCCGCCGGCCGAGCAGGCGCGTGAACGTGGGCACCTGCGCGCCACAGGCGGGGCAGTGCGCCAGCAGCGTAGCGACGTCGCCCAGCTCGTAGCGCAGCGCCGGGCTGGCCCACTGGTGCAGGCCGGTGACGAGCACGCTGCCCTGCTGGCCGTGCGGCAACGGGCGGCCGTCCGCATCCACCACTTCGGCGATCACGTTGCATACGGCCACGTGCTGGTGGTCGTCGCTCACGGGGCACTGAAAGGCGATGGGACCGAGTTCCTCGCACGAATAGCGATCGACCACGCGCGCGCCCAGCAGGCGCCGCACGCGCTCGCGCAGGACGGCGTCGGCTGTCTCGGCGAAGGTGATCACCTGGCGCAACTGCGGCGGCTGCAGGCCCTGGCGTTCGATCGACGACAGGATGCCCGACAGCAGCGCCGGATACGTGACCAGATGGGCCGCGCGCTGTGCGCACAGCCAGCGCGCGTGCTCGTCGACGCCATGGGCATACGAGTGGCGGAAGATCTGCCGGCCCGGGTGCAGCCACGGATCACCGGCGGTGACGTGCTGCCCGCCGTCCACCGGCCGGTCGTGGCCGGTGAGCACGAGCGTGTCCTCGCGCAGATCGCGCCCCTGGCGCTCGTGGTCGGCGTGGTAGATGCCGAAGTTCATGCGGCGCGCCAGCGCCGTGTAGGCAAAGCGCACGGGCTGACCGGTCGAGCCCGAGGTCTCCTTGTGGCCGATGGCACCGAAGGCCGGCGGCACGCGCACGGGAGCGCTTTCGATGAAACGGCGGTAGTCCGTGCGCCGCATCACGGGCAGCGCATGCATGTGGTCGGGCAACGCGGCCGGCCCGGCCGGCAGCGGGGCCAGCCAGTCGCGCCACACCGGCGACTGGCGCAGCCACGACACCAGGGCGCCCAGGCGCTGGGCCTGCCAGCGCCGCCATTGCGCGGCCGGGCCTTGCTCCAGCGCGTGGACGAAGCGCATGTCGGCCAGCGTCTGGGCCACCTCGGCCGGAATCTGGTGCGGCCAGCCCGCCAGCGGATCGGGGGCGGCCGCGCCTGTGGGGGGCCATTGCATGCGGGCAGAGTAGGCGGGGGTCGTCATGCAGTGCTCCTTGGAATGCGGCTCAGGCCGCAGGCCTGGCCCGCGCCGGCAGCAGCACCGACGCGATGGCCACCACGATCAGCGCGACAGCGGTCCAGTCCTGCCAGTGCAGCACCTCGCCCAGCATGAGGGCGCCGGCGAACACACCCAGCACCGGGATGAACATCACCGACAGCGACGAGGCCAGTGGCGGCAGGCCGCGCGCCAGGAAGAACCAGGCCGGCTGGGTGAAGCCGAAGATCGCCACGCCGTTGTAGACGATCGACGCCCAACTCACCGTGCCCGGCATCGCCCACTGGCCGCGCTCGAACAGCACGGAC
>JAGOCV010000232.1 GCA_017998575.1 Burkholderiaceae bacterium | reverse complement strand
CCGCTGCACCTGGCGCTGGGCATCGCTTCCTATGGCCTTTTCGGCGCGGCCGTGGTCCATGCCTGGCTCATGACGCGCGCCGAGAAGCAGTTCCGCCTGGGCGAGGAGCAGCAGACCGGCATTCCGCTGCTGACGCTCGAGCGCCTCACGTTCCGCTTCGTGAGCGCCGGTTTCGTGCTGCTTTCGGCCACGCTGCTGGCCGGTGCACTGTTTGGCGAGACGCTGTACGGTGCGTCGGGCAACTGGCGCTGGGATCACAAGACCATCTTCTCGCTGCTGGCCTGGCTCACGTTCGCGCTGCTGCTGGTGGGCCGCTCGCGCTTCGGCTGGCGCGGCCGCACCGCCGTGCGCGTGCTCTACACCGGCGCCGGCCTGTTGCTGCTGGCCTACGTGGGCTCGCGCTTCGTGCTCGAAGTCGTCCTCGGCCGCACCGCGGCCTGACAGCTCTTTCTCCCGCCCGACGAACACGACATGAAATACCTGCTGGTGCTGGCCGTGCTGATGGTCGCCTTCTGGCTGTGGCGCAACGGCCGCAGGCAGGATCAGGCCGACGCCGCCCGTCAACAGCAGCCGGCCCCGCGCCCCGAGCCCGGTGCGCCACAGCCCATGGCACGCTGCGCCACCTGCGGCCTGCACCTGCCGCAAGCCGACGCCCTGCCCGGTCCCGATGGCTGGTACTGCAGCGCGGAACACCGGGCCCGGCCCCGATGAACTCTCCCCGCGACGCAGCGTCCTGGTTCGGTCCGCCCGAATCGATGCTGCCGGGCTGGAGCCCTGTCACTGCGGCCGATCACACCGGCTTCGTGCGGCTGTGGCGTGGCTTCATGGCCGTGCGCCTGATCACCGGCATCGTGCTGCTGCTGTTGCAGGGCGTGATCGTGGCGCTGGGCCAGCCGGTGCCACTGTGGCTGTTGATGGTGGCGCTGGCCTATCCGCTCAGTGCCTTGCTGCTGCGGCTGCGCAACCGGCCGGTGCTGCCGCTGCGCGCGCTCGACCTGTCGTGGGTCGTGAGCGTGGGCAGCGACATTGCGTATTTCTCGCTGCTCCAGATGGCGCAGACCGGCGGCCTGTCCTATACGCCGTTGTTCGCGCTGCCCGTGCTGCTGGCCGCCGTGCTGGGAACGGTGCAACTGGCGCTGGGCACGGCTGCCGTGGCCTCGCTGCTCCTGCTGGCTGACGCGTGGTCGGTATCGATGTCTCTGGCCATCGAATCGCCCGGGCGCTTCCTGCAGGCCGGCCTCACCGGCATCGGGCTGTTCGCCGTCGCCGTGCTCGCCAACCAGCTGGCGCGCCGTCTGGCGCGTGAAGAGCGGCGTGCCACCGAAAGCCAGCGCGCCGAGCGCATGCAGGCGCTGGTCAACGCACTGGTCATCGACAACATCAGCGACGGCGTGCTGGTGGTGGACCCTCGTGGCCTGGTGCATGCGGTCAATCCGGCCGCGCGCGCGCTGCTGGGCGCCGACATGCACCGCGTGCAGCCGCCCTTTTCCCTGCGGCGCGATCCGGCCTGGCACGCGCTGGCCGATGTCGCGCTGGTGGCCTTCGAGCGGCGCGAGCCCGTCGAAGCCGACATCGACGTGGGCGCGGCCGGCGCCGGCGCGCAGCGGCTGCACGTGCGCACCCGCATGACGGCGGGCGGCGATGCCGGTACCAACCTCTGCGTTTTCTTCCTGCAGGACGTGCGCGAGATCGAAGCCCGGGTGCGCACCGAGAAGCTGGCCGCCATGGGCCGGATGTCGGCCGCGGTCGCCCACGAAATCCGCAACCCGCTGGCCGCCATCGCACAGGCCAACGCGTTGCTCGAGGAGGACATCGCCGATCCGTCGCTGCTGCAGCTCACCGGCATGGTGCGCCAGAATGCGCAGCGGCTGGCGCGCATCGTCGACGACGTGCTGGACGTGGCCCGCGCGCAGCAGCAGCCGCTGCCGCACATGCCGGGCCTGCGCATGCCGCTGGATGCGCAGGTGCGCGCGGCCAGCGCCGAATGGGCCGACCAGACCGGGCACGGCACACGCCTGCGGTTGCAACTGCAGGCACCGCTTGCCGAAGTCGTGTTCGAACCCGAACACCTGCGACGCCTGCTCGTGAACTTGCTGGACAACGCCGCGCGTTACGCCAGCGAGCAGCCCGACGCCATCCGCATCGCCACGCACGATGTCGGAGGCAGCCGTACCGCGCTGCGGGTCTGGAGCGATGGCGCCCCCCATCGAGCAGGCCGTGCAGCGCCATCTGTTCGAGCCTTTCTTCTCGTCCGAAAGCCGCTCGAGCGGACTGGGATTGCACATCTGCCGCGAACTGTGCGAGCAGCACGGCGCGCAGATCGGCTTCGAACGCGTCACGCTGCAGCGTGATGGCCAGCCGGTGGACGGCAATGCCTTCTTCGTCGTCTTCCGCGCCAGTGACGCATTTGACACAATAGGCGCGTGACCTCTTCCCCGAATCCCGCTGGCACCGGTACAGCCCACATTCTGGTGGTCGATGACGAGCCCGACCTGCGCACGCTGTACGAACTCGCGTTGCTGCGCGAGGGCTATCGGGTCGAAACTGCCGGCTCGGTCGGCGAGGCACGCCAGCAACTGGGCGAGCGCCGCTTCGACGCCATCATCACCGACATGCGCCTGCCGGACGGGCTGGGGCTCGAATTGCTGCACGAACTGCAGGCAGGCCAGCGCGGCGAACGCTGCGTGGTCATGACGGCCTATGGCTCTGCCGAGAATGCGGTGGAAGCGCTCAAGGCCGGCGCCTTCGACTACCTCACCAAGCCGGTGGATCTGCGGCAGTTCCGGGCGGTGGTGGCGTCGGCCGTCCAGGAAACCAGCCGGCCGGTGCGAGCGCCAGCCGCCGCCGACACCGTGCATGCCACGCCGCTGGCCGTGCATTCCCTTCCGGATGAAGCACTGGCGCGCCCCGCGCTCGCGCGCATGGTGGGCGAATCCCAGACCATGCGCAGTGTCAAGTCCCGCATCTCGCGCGTGGCTCGCAGCATGGCACCTGTGCTGATCCGCGGCGAATCGGGCACCGGGAAGGAGCTGGCGGCACGTGCCGTGCATGCCTGCAGCCATCGCGCCGATGGCCCGTTCGTCGCAGTCAACTGTGGCGCGATTCCCGAGGCGTTGCTCGAGGCCGAATTCTTCGGCGCGCGCAAAGGTTCGTACACCGGCGCCACGCACGACCGCGAAGGATTTTTCCACGCGGCGCAGGGCGGCACGCTGTTCCTCGATGAGATCGGCGACCTGCCGCTGGCCATGCAGTCGAAGCTGCTTCGCGCCATCCAGGAACGAAGCGTGCGGCCTCTGGGCGCCACGCAGGAGGAGTCGGTGGACGTGCGCATCGTGAGCGCCACGCACCGTGACCTCGCCTCCGACGTGCGCGAGGGACGCTTTCGCCAGGATCTGTTCTACCGCCTCAACGTGATCGAGATCGCGCTGCCGCCCTTGCGCGACCGCCGCGACGACCTGCCAGCACTGTGCGACGCGCTGCTCGGTCGCATCGCGCACGAATCGAGCATGCCCATCCCGCGCCTGGGACCGGCATTGATGGCGCAACTGGCGGCTCATCCGCTGCATGGCAATGTGCGCGAGCTGGAAAACCTGCTGCACCGCGCCGTGGCGTTGTCCGAAGGCGACGAACTGCAGGTCGACCTGCTGCATGGCGAGGCGCCCGCAGCGCTTCCCGCCGACAGGCCGGCAGCCGTGGCCGGAGCAGCCGCAGCGCCTGCGGCCGGGGTGGCGCTGCCGGAAGACCTTCAGGGCTACCTCGACCAGCAGGAGCGCGAGATCATCGTGCGGGCGCTGCATGAGACCGGCTTCAACCGCACCGCCGCCGCAGCGCGGTTGGGCCTGAGCCTGCGTCAGATGCGCTATCGCATCGCCCGTCTGGCCATCGCCGTCCCTGGCAGTGATGAGCCTGGCGAGATGACGGCCGATGAAGCCGATGGCGATGCCGCATCACGCTGAGGCCGCGCCGGCCGCGTCGCCCTGGCGCCAGGGTTGGTACCGCTTTGCGCATGCGCTGCCCTCGCCCAATTTCGGCCGACGGCCGCAGAACGCCGGCATCGATCTCGTCGTGATTCATTCGATCAGTCTGCCGCCGGGCGTCTATGGGGGTGGCGCGATCCAGCAGCTGTTCACCAATACGCTCGATTGGGATGCGCATCCGTATTACGCCACCATCCGCGGGATCGAAGTCTCTGCCCACTTCGTGATAGAGCGCGATGGCGCGCTGTGGCAGTTCGTCAGCTGCGACGACCGCGCCTGGCACGCGGGCCGCTCGGCCTGGCGTGGTCGCGACAATCTCAACGACACTTCGATCGGCATCGAGCTCGAGGGTCTGGAAGATCAGCCGTTCGATGCGGCGCAGTACGAAACGCTGGCCAGTCTGTGCAGCGCGATCGCGCTGGCCTATCCGGTGACAGGCGTGGCAGGCCACGAACATATCGCCCCGCAACGCAAGCGCGACCCTGGCGCTGCCTTCGACTGGCCAGGCCTGCAGGATGCGCTGGGCTGGCCTGAGGTTTTTTTCCCGCCCGGCGTGACGCGCTGCGGCATGCCGGCCGACGACGGCCCCGGCCCTCGCCCCTCCAGCAGCCGCGCGGCCTGACGCGCCAAAACGCGCTGCAGGCAGCGCCGATGCTCGCTTGCCGAGCCATCCACCGCATGCCGCAAGGCATCGGCGCAGTTGTGTTGCAACCGCCTGTTGTCAGACACGTCCGACACGGCGGCGCCCCCTCGGTACATCGGGGAAATTTCTTCCCGGTACACTACCTGTAGTGGTTGAAATCAACCGCCCCCCTAGATATAGTGTCCGGCGCGCAGCACATAAAAACATCGACCGCTGCCCACGCCACGCCGGCATCTCCCCCAGAACAACTTCGCGCATCGAGAAAGAGGAAGCCCATGCAGACTGCATTGAACACCCCCAGCACGTCATTTCCCGCCGTCGGCCTGGTGCCGCCGGCTGCTCCTCAGGCGGACACCGCCATCCAGTCCGGCAGCCATGCGCTCGCCCACTACCAGATCATCCGACGCAACGGCGCCGTGGTGCCGTTCGAGCCGAACAAGATCGCCGTCGCGATGATGAAGGCCTTCCTGGCCGTGCATGGCACGCAGGGCGCCGCATCGGCCAGCGTGCGCGAGACGGTGGACAGCCTCACGCAGGCCGTGATCCGCGCGCTGGTTCGCTCGCGTCCGGGCGGCGGCACCTTCCATATCGAAGACGTGCAGGACCAGGTCGAGCTCGGCCTGATGCGCGGCGGCCATCACGACATCGCCCGCGCCTACGTGCTCTACCGCGACCGCCGCGCCCAGGAGCGCGCGCGCCAGGGTGCTGCCGAGCAGCCCGTGGCCACCACGCCGTCGCTGCACGTACTCGACGGCGGCCAGCGCGTGCCGCTCGATCTGGCTGAACTCAAGACGCTGATCGAAAACGCCTGCGCCGGCCTGTCGGCCGACGTGCGTCCCGACCCGATCGTGGCCGAGACCATGCGCAACCTCTACGACGGCGTTCCGATGGACGAGGTCTACAAGGCGTCCATCCTCGCCGCGCGCACGCTGATCGAAAAAGACCCCGACTACACCTACGCCACGGCGCGCCTGCTGCTGCACACGATCGTCAAGGAAGTGATCGGCCGTGAAGTGAGCCACGCCGAGATGCCCTCGGCCTACGCCGACTACTTCCCGCAGTTCATCAAGAAGGGTGTCGAGAACGAACTGCTCGACGAGAAGCTGCTGCAGTACGACCTGGCCCGCCTGGGCGCCGCGCTCAAGGCCGACCGCGACCTGAAGTTCGACTACCTGGGCCTGCAGACCCTGTACGACCGCTACTTCCTGCACGTGCGCAAGACGCGCATCGAGCTGCCCCAGGCCTTCTTCATGCGCGTGGCCATGGGCCTGGCACTGAACGAGATCGACCGCGAAGCCCGCGCCATCGAGTTCTACGAAGTGCTGTCGAGCTTCGACTTCATGTCGTCCACGCCCACGCTCTTCAACAGCGGCACGCTGCGCTCGCAGCTGTCCTCCTGCTACCTGACCACCGTGCCCGACGACCTGGACGGCATCTACGAGTCGATCAAGGAAAACGCGCTGCTGTCCAAGTTTGCCGGTGGCCTGGGCAACGACTGGACCCGCGTGCGCGCCCTGGGCTCGCACATCAAGGGCACCAACGGCGAATCGCAGGGCGTCGTGCCCTTCCTCAAGGTGGTCAACGACACGGCCGTGGCCGTGAACCAGGGCGGCAAGCGCAAGGGCGCCGTCTGCACCTACCTGGAAACCTGGCACCTGGACATCGAGGAGTTCCTCGAGCTGCGCAAGAACACGGGTGACGACCGCCGCCGCACCCACGACATGAACACGGCCAACTGGATCCCTGATCTGTTCATGCGCCGAGTGATGGAAAAGGGCAACTGGACGCTGTTCTCGCCCTCCAACGTGCCCGACCTGCACGACCTGTTCGGCGCCGAATTCGAAAAGGCCTACGTCGCCTACGAAGAGAAGGCCGCCCGCGGCGAGATCAAGCCGGCCAAGACGGTGCCTGCCACCGACCTGTGGCGCAAGATGCTCTCGATGCTGTTCGAGACCGGCCATCCCTGGATCACCTTCAAGGACGCCTGCAACGTGCGCTCGCCGCAGCAGCACGCCGGCGTCGTGCAC
>JAGOCV010000231.1 GCA_017998575.1 Burkholderiaceae bacterium | reverse complement strand
GCCCTGGGCGCCCGAGGGCGCGAGCGCGAGCTGGGCCGAGCCGCCCACGGCCGTGCCGGTGGCCTGGCCCAGGGCCTGCGAGAACGAGAAGTCCCGCGCCTGGTAGCCCGGCGTGTCGGCATTGGCGATGTTGCTGGCCAGCTGGCGCTGCCGCTCGGCGCGCAGCACCAGGGCCTTCGTGTGGAAGTCCAGCGCATTGCTCGGGTTCATCGTTCGTCCGCGTTCGGCCTCAAGGGTTGGAGGGGCAGGTCGCCCTATCGGCACGGGGGCCGCGGGCTTGAGCGAAATTGTCAAAGCCGGCGGTTTTTCCTAAAGGCCGAAGAAAGGGGGTTTCCGGCCCCTGTTCCGCGCTTTCCCTTGACACGCCGCCCCTACAGTTCTGGTCGTGGAAAAGGCCTGCGGGGCGTGCCGCTTCCACCCGCGCGGCGATCCCGCGCCCCCCTGCCTCCCCGAATCCGCCCCGGCCTCACGAAGGAGTGCCCATGCCCCGTTTACTGATATCCGTCCTGCGCCCGGCCGTGTGCGCGCTGGCGCTGCTGCTGCCGCTGGCCGGCCCCGCGCGGGCCCAGGTGGCCGATGCCGCACCGGCCGCCCTCGATGCCGACACCCAGCGCTGGCTCGACGACGCCGTGGCGCGCGCCCAGGCCGCCGCCGGCCTGCCGTTGCGCATGGAAGTGAGAGTTGGCTCGCTCGACAGCCGCCTGCGCCTGGCACCCTGTGCCAAGGTCGAGCCGCATGTGCCGGCCGGCACGCGCCTGTGGGGCCGCACGCGCCTGGGCCTGCGCTGCGTGGACGGCAACGCCCGCTGGAATGTCTTCCTGCCCATCACCATCAAGGCTTGGGGCCCGGCCTGGGTGCTGCGCGACAACGTGCTGCCCGGCCAGGTGCTGACCGAGGCCGACGCCACGCTGACCGAGGCCGACTGGGCCGCCGACAACTCGCCCGTGCTGGCCGACGCCACGCAGTGGGTGGGCCTGGCCGCTTCGCGCGCGCTGACCGGCGGCCAGCCGCTGCGCCAGACCATGGTCAAGGCGCCGCAGATGTTCTCGGCCGGCGCGCAGGTGCGCGTGGTGGCCGGCGGCCCGGGCTTCCAGATCGCCGCTACCGGCCAGGCGCTCACGCCCGGCCTGCTGGGCCAGAGCGTGCGCATCCGCATGGAGGGCGGCCGCATCGCCTCCGGCACGGTGGTGGACGAGCGCACGGTCGAACTGCACATGTGACCGGTGACGCGCGCCGTGCGGCCCCTCCCGGGCGCCAGAAAGTCCTCAAGTCCGCAGGCGCGCTGCCGAACACAAAGGGAGACGTAGCCGGTGGTCTTGTAGCCAAACCGGCCGCAATTCGCCTAAAGTGACCTAAAGTTGGAGCCAGACGCGCCGATAACTTGAGCAATAGGCCTCATCGTGGGGCTTGCGAAAGACAGCCATGAAGATCAACCCGTCGCCTGAAAGCATCGCTGCGGCCACTGCCGCCGCAGCTGGCAAGGCCAGCGCCCGCCCGGCGCCGGCCGCGCCTGCGGCCGCGGGTGCCGCCCCGGCCCAGGCCACGGCGGTCACGGTCTCCAGTGCGACGCGCACCTCGCTCGAGCCCGCGGGCGGCGCGGCGGTCGACTCCAGGAAGGTGGCCGCGATCCGCGAAGCCATCGCCAACGGCACGTACAAGGTCGACGCCGAAGCCATCGCCGACAAGCTGCTGGCCAACGCCCAGGAAATGCTCAGCCGCAACCGCCGCGGCTGATCTGCGGCCCTGACATGACAACCCCCACGCCCGCCCACCAGGCCCTCGACGCCGTCGAGCGACAGCTCGACGCCGTGACCGACGCCTTGCTGCGTGGCGACGCGATGGCCCTGCAACTGGCCACCGAACGCCTGCGCGCTGTGGCGATGGCGTCGTCCCGCGCGCTGCAGGGCGTGGCCGAGGCCGGCCTGCGCGAGCGCCTGCTGGCCGCCCAGCGCCGCATGGCGTTGCAGCGCGAGCAGATCAGCCGTGGCAGCGCCATGGCCGAGCGCGCCGTGCGCACCGTGCTGCCGCATACCGTGGCCGACACGCCCACTTACGGCCCGGCCATGGGCGCCTCGCGCGGCGCCGGTGCGGCTGCGCGGCTGTACGCCGGGCGCGGCTGACGCCCGCCGCGCACCGGCGCGGCATTTCTCCAGAAGTTCTTTCCGGTTCGGCGCCGCCGCTCAGGGCGTGACCACCCGCGCCCCGCGCCATTCGCCGCGCTCCAGCAACCCGCGCGCGGTTTCCGCCAGCACGACGCGCGCCGCCAGTCCGGCCGGCGACAGCTCGTCGTCCGACAGGCTGGCCAGCAGGCTCTGGCGCCGCAGCTGGGCATCGGCCACTTCCAGCGCGCCCAGCGTGTCGTCGCGCAGCAGCGCGAGGGCCGACGCCGTGTGCAGCGTCGCGCCCATGCCGGCGCGCACGGCGGCCAGCAGCGTGTCCAGCCCGTCGATCTCGGCCACCACACGCGGCTGCACTGCCGCGCGCGCCAGCGCGGCATCCACCAGCGATCGCAGCGAGCCTGCGCCGGTGCTGGGCAGCACCAGCGGCATGCCGGCCAATGCCTGCAGGCGCACGCGCCCCGCGCGCTGAGGCAGCGTGGCCAGGCTGGCGGGCGGCGCGATGACGAACAGGCTTTCTTCCAGCAGCGGCATCACGCTCCAGCGCCGCGCGGCCTGGGTGTCGAACACCACGGCCAGGTCGATCTGGCGCGAATTGAGCAGTGCCGACACATGGCCCGACAGCCCTTCGACCACGTGCAGCCGGATGTCGGCATAGCGTTCGGCCATCGCCCGCATGAAGGGCAGGGCGAGCCGCGCCGCCGTGGTGGGCGCCATGCCCACGCTCACGTGGCCGGCCAGCCGGCCATGCTGCGCGATGCGCGTGGCGTCTTCCACCTGGCGCAGGATCAGCTGGGCCTGCCGATAGAAATCGAGCCCCGCCGCCGTGGGCACCACGCCGGTGGAGCGGCGTTGCAGCAGGCGCGTGGACAGGCCGCCTTCCAGCGTGCTGATCTGCTGACTCAGCGTGGACGTGGTCACGCCCAGCTCGGCGGACGCGCGGCCCATGCTGCCGAGCTCGACCACGCGCACCAAGTAGCGCAACTGCCGCAATTCCATGGCGATCTGTCTCCTGTATGAGGGCGGTCAGGCACTCGGTATCTACCCGCATGCCGCGTTCGATCTTATCGAACACCCCTTGCCCCGTGGCCTGTGGCCGGGGCTTGGCCCGCTCCCTATAGTCCGCCGCATGGCAACCGTTCCTCCCCCGATACTCGAACCCAGCCGACCCACGTTCCGGCTGCCCGCCGGCACCTGCGACAGCCACGTGCACGTCTATGGCCCGGCCCGGGTGTTTCCTTTTTCCGAAGGCCGCGCCTACACGCCCGACGACGCGCCGGCCGAGCGGCTGGCCGCGCTGCACCGCATGCTGGGCGTGGAGCGCGTGGTGTTCGTGCAGGCCAGCATCCACGGCTTCGACAACCGCGCCATGCTCGATGCGGTGGCGCGCGATCCGGCCCGCCACCGCGGCGTGGCGCTGCTGCCCTTCGACGCCACCGAAGCCGAGATGCACCACCTGCACGCCGGCGGCGTGCGCGGCGTGCGCTTCAGCTTCATGCGGCATCTGGGCGCCGCGCCCGATCTGGACGGCGTGCGCCGGCTGGCCGAGCGCATGGCGCCGCTGGGATGGCACGTGCAGATCTATCTGGACGCGCAGGACCTGCCCGAGCTCGCGCCCTTCCTGCGATCGCTGCCCGTGCCCTTCGTCATCGACCACTTCGCGCGCGTGATGGTGGAACGCGGCCTCGACCAGGCGCCCCTGCGGCTGCTGCTGCAATTGCTGGAAGACGAGCGCGCCTGGGTCAAGCTCAGCGGGCCCGAGCGCGTGTCGGCGGCGCTCTCCACCGGCGCCTTTCCCTACGAGGACGTGGCGCCCCTGGCGCGCCTGCTGGCCGCCGCCGCGCCCGACCGCGTGGTGTGGGGCAGCGACTGGCCGCATCCCAACGTGCGCGAGATCCCCGACGACGGGCTGCTGGTCGACCTGCTGCCGCGCCACGGCCTCGACGCGGCGGCCTTGCAGCGCCTGCTGGTGGACAACCCCGCGCGCCTCTACGGGTTCTGAGGTCCGCCGCCGGCGCACACGGATTCCATTTGCCTTCGAAAGACAGACGACACATGCAGCATCAAGCCATCGGGATCATCGGCTACGGCGAGGTCGGGCGCATCTTCGCCCTGGGCCTCAAGGACAAGGGCGCCACCATCGCGGGCGCCTGGGACATCAAGTTCGGCGCCGAGGCCACGCGCGACGTCACACGCGCTGCTGCCGCCGCTGACGGCGTGCCCGCGCTCGGCTCGTCGGCCGAGGTGTGCGCGGTGGCCACGCTGGTGATCTCGGCCGTCACGGCCTCCAGCACGCTGGCCGTAGCCGAAGAGGCCGCGCAGCACATCCGCCCGGGCACGCTGTTCCTCGACCTCAACTCCGCCTCGCCCGGCACCAAGCAGAAATGCGCGGCGCTGATCGAGGCCGCCGGCGGCCACTATGTCGAAGCCGGCGTGATGACCTCGGTGCCGCCCTACGGCATCCGCGTGCCCATGCTGCTGGGCGGCGCGAAGGCGGCCGCACTGGCGCCGCAGCTCGTGGCCTGGGGCATGGACGCCAAGGCCGTGAGCGAGAAGCTGGGCGTGGCTTCGGCCATCAAGATGTGCCGCAGCGTGATGATCAAGGGCCTCGAAGCCCTGGTGATCGAGAGCTATGCGACGGCGCGCCACTACGGTGTCGAGGCGCACGTGCTGCCCACGCTGGCCGAAACCTTTCCTTCCATCGACTGGGAAAAGCAGGGCGCCTACTTCTTCAGCCGCGTCGTGCAGCACGGCAAGCGCCGCGCCGAAGAGATGCGCGAATCGGCCAACACCGTGCGCGAAGCGGGCTTCGAGCCCTACATGACGGCTTCCATCGCCGACAAGCAGCAGTGGGTGGCCGACCAGGCCGCGGCCGGCGTGTTCGCGGACGTGGCGGCCGACGCACGCTGGCAGGACTACGCCGACCGCCTGCTGGCTGCGCGCGACGGCGCGGGCAAGACGCGTTGATTCCGGGCCCGGCATATGGCTGCAGTACTGGCCATCACCGGCCCCATCTACATCATCATCGCCGTCGGCTGGCTGTGCGCGCGCGGCGGGTTGTTCGCGCGCGCCGACATGCGCGTGTTCGGCAAGTTCGTGCTGCAGCTCGCGCTGCCGGCGCTGCTGTTCCATACGCTGTCGCAGCGGCCGGCGGCCGAGGTGCTCGATGCGCGCTACCTGCTGGCTTTCGCCGCCGGCTCGCTGATCGCTTTCGGCGCGGCCTTCGCCTGGGCGCGCTGGGGACGCCGCAAGGGGCTGTCGGAGGCAGCCATGTTCGGGCTGGGGGCGAGCTGCAGCAACAGCGGCTTCATCGGCTATCCGATCATGCTGCAGGCCGTGGGCGCCACGGCCGGCCTGGCACTGGCGCTCAACATGGTGGTGGAGAACGTGCTGATCCTGCCTCTGGCCCTGGTGCTGGCCGAGCTGGGCCGCACGGCGGCGGACGAGGGCGGCTGGCGCGCCGCCTTGCGCCGCTCGGCGCTGGGCCTGGTGCGCAACCCGCTGATCATCGCCATCGTGCTCGGCCTGTTGTTCGCTTCGCTGGGCTGGCATCTGCCGGCGCCCGCCGAGCGGGCCATGGCCATGGTCGCCACATCGTGCGGTGCGCTCGCGCTGTTCGTCATCGGCGGTTCGCTCGGGGGCCCGCGCGTGCCCGGGCTGTGGCAGGACGTGCCGGTCATCGTGTTCGCCAAGCTGCTCCTGCATCCCATGGCCGTGATGGCCATGGTGTGGCTGCTGCCGCCGGCCAACCCGGCGCTGCGCACGGCGGCCGTGGTCGGCGCGGCCGTGCCCATGCTCGGCGTGTTTCCGGTGATTGCGCAGAAGTACGGCAAGGAGAACCTCTCCGCGGCGGTGCAACTGGTGGCCACGCTGGCGTCGTTCGTCACGCTGACGATGCTGCTGTGGTGGTTGCAGCCATGAGCGAGCGGGCGCGCGCCTGCGCGCGTGCCGGGCCCGACGGCTGAATTGAAAAAGTCCGAAACGGACTTGTCTTGCGCGCGCGCGCCAACGCCAGAATCCACCCGCTTCGCGATCACAGCCCGACCACCGGGCGGGGCGGGGCAGGGAGCAAGCGATGCGGCAATCCACCTCGACGGCGCACGCGCCGGTGCCGGCCAGGCAGCGGCACCTGCAGGGCCGGCCGGCCTTGAGCGACAGCGACCTGCTGCGCTGGGGGCGCGTCGCCTGCGAGCGGCCGGCGAGCCGCAACGAATTCACCGCCTGGCTGGCGGGCCCCGTCACCGAGTTCTTTCCCTGCAGGCACGTGCTGGTGGCGCAATGGGAGCACTTCGCGGGCGAAGTGCGCGTCGCCCACTGGCTGCAGGCCGGTGATCCGGACGCCGGGCCGGGTGAGCCGGCCGATGCGTTCGAGCTCGATGCGCAGCCCTTGCTCGACCAGTGGATGCGCAAGCCGCAGCCGCTGTGCATCGATCCGGCCGATCCACCGGCGCTCGCCAGCACCAGCGAGCGTGCGTTGCTCGCCCGGATGGGCCGCACGGCCGTGCACGGGCTGGTGGGCGCCCGCGCGTCATGACACTG
>JAGOCV010000229.1 GCA_017998575.1 Burkholderiaceae bacterium | reverse complement strand
GTGCAGGGCCCGGGCGTGCGCCACAGCCTGGAGCTGCCGCTGTACCCCTTCCAGCGCCAGGCGTACCTGGTGCCCTTCGCGCCGCGCGGCCGCCGCGTGGCCGGCGACTCGGTGCACGACCTGCTCGGCGAACGCCTGAACGTGGCCGGCGTGGCCGCGCAGTTCGAGCGCACGGTGGACGCCGCGAATCCGGCCTGGGTGGCCGACCACGTCATCGCCTCCGAGGTCGTGATGCCGCTGACCGCTTACCTCGAAGCCGCGCTGGCGGCGGCGCGGCAGGCCGATCCGTCGGTGACCGGGCTCACGGCGGTGGAAATCGGTGAACCCATGCCCCTGCTCGGCGGCGAGCAGCGGCTCATGCAGGCCTCGGTGGACAAGGGCCTGGGCCGTGTGCGGGTGTTCAGCCGCGATGCGAAGCGGCCCGATGCCGAATGGACCCAGCACGCGAGCGCCGAGCCGCTGCGCGGCCCGGCCGATGCGGTGCCGGCATCGCCCGTGGCCGATGCGGCAAAGCGGCTGACCCTGGAGGTCGAGGTCGCGCCGTTCTATGAGAAGGTGCGCAAGCTGGGTGTCGATTTCGGTGCCGGCTTCCGGGGCATGTGCCGCGTCTGGTGCGGCGAGGGCGAAGCGATCGGCGAGATCGTGCTGACCGACGCGGTCCAGGCCGACGCCGGCAAGTACCTGATGCACCCGGCGCTGCTCGATGCCTGCTTCCACACCTCGGCGGTTGCCATGGACACGCTGCCCAGCGCCAACGACGGTCGCTTCTACCTGCCCATCGGCGTGGACCGCTACCTCTGGAACGCCTCGCCCACCGGCACGCTGCGCAGCCATGCGCGCGTGCGCCCGGCGCCCCCGCACAGCGACATGCTGGTGCTCGACGTGCACATCGAAACGCCCGACGGCCAGCCCGTGGCCTTGCTCGAAGGCCTGCGCTGCCGCCGCGCCAGCCGTGAGCTGTTCCGCCAGCGCGTGGACGCGCAGGTGGCCGACTGGCTGTACGAGCTGCAATGGAAGCCCGAGGCGCTGGTGGCCGAGCCGGCCACCGCCGAGGGCACCTGGCTGGTGTTCGACGAAGGCCAGGGCCGCGGCCAGCGCCTGGCCGACGAGATCGCCCAGCGCGGCGGCCAGGCCATCCGCGTGTTGCCCTCGGGCAGCGCGGCCAGCCCGGGCGCCATGGTGATCGATGAAACCCAGGCCGGCGACCACGCGCGCCTGGTGGCCAAGGCGGCTGAAAGCGGCGCGCTGCGCGGCGTGGTGTCGCTGTGGCCGCTGCGCGTACCCGCGCTGCGCGACGACGACCTGCCCAGCGCGGTGCAGCGCTTCGGGGTGGACGCCGCGCTGCTGACGCTGCAGGCCCTGGCGCAGGCCGGTCTGCCATCGGCACCGCGCCTGTGGATCGCCACCGCCGGCAGCCAGTCGGTGGACGGCACCGAGGAACTGCGCATCACGCAGGCCCCGGTGGCGGGCCTGGCGCGGGTGGCCGCGACCGAGCACCCCGAGCTGCGCGTGACCCTGGTCGACCTCGACCCGCAGGCCACGCCCAGCGACGCCCGCCTCCTGCTCGACGAGATGCTCGCCGACAGCGAAGAAACCCAGGTCGCGCTGCGCAAGGGCGTGCGCCATGCCGCCCGTCTGGTGCGCCAGCCGCGCTCGAACGCGCCGCACATCGACGACGCGCCGATCCGCCTGAACATCAGCGAACGCGGCACGCTGGAAAACCTGAAGCTCGGCGCCATGGAACGCCGCGCGCCGGGCCGGGGCGAGGTGGAGATCCGGGTGCGCGCCAGCGGCCTGAACTTCCGCGACGTGCTCAGCGCGCTGGGCATGTACCCCGGCGAGATCCGTCACCTGGGCAGCGATGCGGCGGGTGAGGTGGTCGCCGTGGGCGAGGGCGTCACACAGTTCCAGGTCGGCGACCGCGTGGTCGCGATGCTCGAAGGCGCTTTCTCCAGCCACGCGGTGGCGCGCTGGGAGTTCGTCGCCCCGCTGCCCGATGGCGTGAGCTTCGAGCAGGGCGCCGCGATCCCGACCGCCTACCTCACCGCCGACATCACGCTCAACCTGCTGGGCAAGATGAGCCAGGGCGACCGCGTGCTGATCCACTCGGGTGCGGGTGGCGTGGGCATGGCCGCCATCGCGCTGGCCCGCCGCGCGGGCGCGGAAATCTTCGCCACCGCCGGCAGCCCCGAGAAACGCGAGGAGCTGCGCCGTCTTGGCGTGCACCACCCGCTGGATTCGCGCAGCGACTCGTTCGCCGACGAAATCGCCCGCATCACCGAAGGCAAGGGCGTGCGCCTGGTGCTCAACTCGCTGGCCGGCCACTTGCTGGACCGCAGCTTCGAGTGCCTGTCCGACGGCGGCGTGTTCCTGGAAATCGGCAAGCGCGGCCTGTGGACGCACGAGCGCGTGGCCGAGCTCAACCGGGGCATCGAGTACCACATCGTGGACTGCAACGACAACGCCCGCGACACCCCCGAAATCGTGGGCCAGATCTTCACGCGCGTGCTGCAGGAGATCGAGTCCGGCGTGCTGCCGTGGCTGCCGTGCACCACCTTCCCGTTCGAGAGCGCGCCCGACGCCTTCCGCTACATGGCGCAGGCCAAGCACATCGGCCGCGTGGTGTTCCGCCACCGCGTCGATCCGCCCAAGCGCCCGCAGGCGGTGCGCGACGACGCGACCTACCTGGTCACCGGCGGCCTCAAGGGCCTGGGTCTGCTGGCGGGCCAATGGCTGGCCGGCGAGGGCGCGCGCCACCTGCTGCTGGCAGGGCGCAGCGAGCCGGACGCCACCGCCCGCGAGGCCATTGCGGCGATGGAAGCCGAGGGCGTGACGGTGAAGACCGTCTCGGCCGACGTGGCCACCGCCGAAGGCATCGAACGCCTCATGACCGCCTTGAAGGACCTGCCCGCGCTGGGCGGTGTCATCCACGGCGCGGCGGTGCTCGACGACGGCGTGCTGCTCAAGCAGACGCCGGAGCGCTTCGCCACCGTGATGGGCCCCAAGGCCGACGGTGCCTGGCGCCTGAGCGTGGCGCTGGAGCGCGCCGGCCACCGGCCGGACTTCGTGGTCTTCTACTCGTCGTTGTCGGCCGTGTTCGGCTCGGCGGGGCAGGGCAACTACGTGGCGGCCAATGCCTTCCTGGATGCGCTGGCGCGCCAGCGCCGCGATGCCGACCGTGCCGCCCTCAGCGTCAACTGGGGTGCCTGGAGCGAGGTCGGCATGGCGGTGCGCGCCGGCACCGTGTCGAAGGCGGGCGCGCAAGGTCTGGCTTCGCTGTCGCCGGCCGAAGGCATGCAGGCACTGAGTGTGCTGCTGCGCGACAACGCCACCCGCAGCTCGGTGGCCCCGATCGACTGGGCCCTGCTGGCCCAGCAGATGGCGGGCGCGCAGGCGCCCCGGTTGCTGGCCGATCTGCTGGCGGCGGCGCAGAACCGAAGCGGCGCGCAAGCGCAGGGCGGTGCCGCGCGCGTGGACTACGCCAGCCTGCCGGCCAAAGAGCGGCGCGAGCAGCTGGTGACGCTGGTGCGCCGCGAACTGGCCACCGTGCTGGGCCTGGCGGGCTCACCGCAATCGATCCCGGTCGACCAGACCTTCACCGCGCTGGGCCTGGACTCGCTGACCTCGGTGGAACTGCGCAACCGCCTGCAGCAGGCGCTGGGCCGCAGCGTGGCCGCCACGGCCGCCTTCGAATGGCCCTCGGTGGGCGAGATGGCCACGCACCTGAATGGACTCTACGGCGATGACGACACCTCCGATGCCGCCGACTCCGACAGCCGGGAGGAACTCACGTTGTGAGCGATACCGTTGAGTTGATCAAGCGGCTTCAAGGGCTGGACATCCACCTGAAACTGGACGGGGACCGGCTCAGCGTCAACGCGCCCAAGGGCGCCGTGACACCGGAACTCCGCGAGGAGCTCGGGCGGCGCAAGGACGAGGTCAAGGCCTATCTCGCGGCGCATGGTGCCGCTGCGGCCCGCGCCGTGCTGCCGGCGCTGGAGCGGGTGCCGCGCCAGGCCGACATGCCGGTCTCGCACACGCAGCAGCGGCTGTGGTTCCTGCGCCAGATGGACCCCACCAGCCACGCCTACAACATCGCGGCGGCCCTGCGCCTGAGCGGGCCGCTGGACGAAGCCCTGCTCGAGCGCGTGCTGGCGGTGCTGGTCGCTCGCCACGAAAGCCTGCGCACGCGCTTCATCTCGGCGCAGGGCGAGCCGCGCTTCGTGATCGACCCGCACGCCCGCGTGCACCTGGACCGCATCGACATCTCGCACCTGCAGGGCGCGGCGCGCGACGCGGCGTGCAAGCAGGCCGTCGAAAGCATCGCGCGGCGCCCGTTCGATCTGGCGCAGGCGCCTTTGCTGCACGCCGGGCTGATCCGCGAGGCCGAGCAGCAGCAGGTGTTTGCCTTCGCGCTCGACCACATCGTGTCCGACGGCTTGTCCCTGGGCATCTTCATGCTGGAGTTCCGGGACCTGTACACGAGCCTGGCCACCGGCCAGACCGTGACGGTGGCCGAGCCGCCCATCCAGTACTACGACTACGCCGAATGGGAGCGCCGCGCCTTCGCGCAGGGCGCCATCGACGAGCACCTGGCGTTCTGGAAGCGCGAACTGTCCGGCCTGCCTTCGATGCTGCAGCTGCCCACCGACCGGCCCCGGCCGCCGGTGCAGACCGCCAATGGCTCGCGCTGCGCGCTGCAGCTCACGCCCGAGTTCTCCGACCGCCTCAAGGCCTTCGGCCGCGCCGAAGGCACGACGCTGTTCATGGTGATGCTCTCGGCCTTCCAGGTCCACATGCACCGCTACAGCGGCGAAACCGACATCGCCATTGGCTCGGCCATCGCCAACCGCAACCGCTCCGAGGTGGAGCACACCATCGGCTTCTTCGCCAACAACCTCGTGCTGCGCGCCGATCTGAGCGGCGACCCGACGGTGCGCGAACTCATGACCCGTGTGCGCGAGCGCGCGCTGCGGGCTTACGCGCACCAGGAGATGCCGTTCGACATGCTGGTGGACGAGCTGGGCACGCGCCGCGAGCTGGACCACTCGCCGCTGTTCCAGGTGCTGTTCGTGCTGCAGAACCTCTCCATGACCAGCCTGGAACTGCCCGGCCTGCGCTGCGACAGCATGGACCTGGACGTGACCGCCTCGCGTTTCGACCTCTCGGTCGATGTGTTCGACATCGTGCACGGCCTGCGCTGCTACTTCGAATACAACACCGATCTGTTCGACGTCTCGACCATCGAGCGCATGCTCCAGCACTACCGCAAGCTGCTTGAAGGTTTCATCGAGCGGCCCGACGCGCGCGTGAGCGAGCTGGCCCTGCTGACGGATGGTGAACAGCGCCAGCTCCTGCTGGACTGGAATGCCACCGCCATGCCGTACCCGGTCGAACAGACCGTGCACGGCCTGTTCGAGGCGCAGGCCGCGCGCACGCCCGACGCGACCGCGCTGCGGTTCGAGGACGTGTCGCTGAGCTACGCCGAACTCAACGCCCGCGCCAACCGGCTGGCCCACCACCTGCGTGCCCTGGGCACGGGCCGCGAATCGCTGGTCGGCGTCTGGATGGAGCGCAGCGAAGACATGGTGGTGGCGGTGCTGGGCGTGCTCAAGGCCGGCGCGGCCTATGTGCCGCTCGACCCGGCCTTCCCCAAGGACCGCATCGACTACATGATGGAAGACGCGGAGCTGTCCGTCGTCGTGACCCAGTCGGCCCTCGCCGAGGGCCTGCCCGCCGGCATCCGCGCGGTCTGCATGGACCGCGACGCCGCCACGCTGGCCGACCAGTCTGCCGCCAACCCCGCGCCCCTGGCCTCGTCGGGCGATCTGGCCTACGTGATCTACACCTCGGGCTCCACCGGCCGCCCCAAAGGCGTGATGCTGGAACACCGCTCGGTGGTGAACTTCCTGCTGTCCATGCACCGCGAGCCGGGCATCACGGCGCAGGACCGCTTCGTCTCGGTGACCACGCTCTCGTTCGACATCGCCGGCCTGGAAATCCATGGCCCGCTCACCGTGGGCGGCACCGTGGTGCTGGCCTCGCGCGCGACCGCGCTGGATGGCATCCGCCTCGCGGCGCTGCTCGACCGCAGCGAGGCGACGCTGCTGCAGGCCACGCCGGCCACCTGGCGCCTGCTGCTGGAGAGCGGCTGGCAGGGCCGGCCCGGCCTGAAGATGCTGTGCGGCGGCGAAGGCCTGCCGCGCGACCTGGCCGACAAGCTGCTGGCCACCGGCGGCGAGCTGTGGAACATGTACGGCCCGACCGAGACCACCATCTGGTCCACGGTCTGGCGCGTCACCGACACCTCGCGCGCGATCTCCATCGGGCGCCCGATCGCCAACACCCAGGTCTATGTGCTGGAGCCTTCGGGCCTGCCCGCGCCGGTCGGCGTGGGCGGCGAACTGTGCATCGGCGGCGACGGTCTGGCGCGCGGTTACCGCAAGCGCGACGAGCTCACGGCGGAAAAATTCGTCACGCTGGATCTGCCCGGTGTGGGCCCGACGCGGGTCTACCGCACCGGCGACGTGGTGCGCTTCCTGGCCGACGGCCGCATGGAGTTCGTCGGCCGGCGCGACCACCAGGTCAAGGTGCGCGGCTTCCGCATCGAGCTGGGCGAGATCGAGACCGTGCTCGCGAAACACGAAGGCATCAAGGAATGCGTGGTGCACGTGCGCGAGGACACGC
>JAGOCV010000230.1 GCA_017998575.1 Burkholderiaceae bacterium | reverse complement strand
GCTGCAGACCTCGCAGTTGTCGCCGTACTGGTCCTTGGCGTGGCAGTTGGGGCACTCGCCCTTGATGAAGCGGTCGGGCAGGAACATGTTCTTCGCGGGGTCGAAGAACTGCTCGATCGACTTGCTGGAAATCAGGCCGTTGCCCTTGAGGTCGCGGTAGATCTGCTGGGCGAGTTCGGTGTTCTCGGGGCTGTCGGTCGAATGCCAGTTGTCGAAACGGATGTGGAAGCCGTCGAAGTATTCCTTGCGGCCGGCCGCGATGTCGGCCACGAACTGCTGCGGCGTCTTGCCGGCCTTCTCGGCCGCGATCATGATCGGCGCGCCATGCGCGTCGTCCGCGCCCACGAAGTGCACCGTGTGCCCGCCCATGCGCTGGTGCCGCACCCAGATGTCGGCCTGGATGTATTCCATGATGTGGCCGATATGGAACTTGCCGTTGGCGTACGGCAGGGCGGTGGTGACGAAGAGCTGGCGGGGGCTGCTGGACATCGGTGGTTCTCGAACGGGGAACCGGGCATTTTATGTTCCGCCCCCGGCGCACGCCCCGTGGCCACGGCGTCCGGGCCTGCCGGCGGTGCGGTCATGGGCCGGCCGCTAAACTGCCGGGCTCAATTCCCTTGCGAGACATGGCCGACACCTCCTCTCTCCTGCAGGCCCTGCAGGCCGTCACCGACCCGCTCACCGGCCGCGATTTCAAAGGCCCCCGCGCCCTGCGCAACCTCGCGCTGGATGCCGGTGTCGCGTCATTCGACCTCGAACTGAACTATCCATCGCTCGGCTCGCGCGCGCATCTGCGCGAGCGGCTGCTGGCCGCTGCGCGCACGGTGGCCGGTGTGTCGGACGTGCAGGTGCGCTTCGCCGACCGGATCGAGGCCCACGCCGTCCAGCGTGGCGTGCAGTTGCTGCCGGGCGTCAAGAACATCATTGCCGTCGCGTCTGGCAAGGGCGGCGTGGGCAAGAGCACCACGTCGGCCAACCTCGCGCTGGCGCTGGCCGCCGAAGGCGCGCGCGTGGGCCTGCTCGATGCCGACATCTACGGTCCCAGCCAGCCCATGATGATGGGCGTGGAAGGCAAGCCCGAAAGCACCGACGGCAAGACCATGGAGCCCAAGCTCGCGCACGGCGTGCAGGTCATGTCGATCGGCTTCCTGATCGAGCCCGACCAGGCCATGATCTGGCGCGGCCCCATGGCCACGCAGGCGCTCGACCAGCTGCTTCGCCAGACGAACTGGAGCGATCTGGATTACCTGATCGTCGACATGCCGCCCGGCACGGGCGACATCCAGCTCACGCTGAGCCAGCGCGTGCCGCTGACGGGCGCGGTGATCGTCACCACGCCACAGGACATCGCGTTGCTGGACGCCCGCAAGGCCGTCAGCATGTTCGGCAAGGTGGGCGTGCCCATCCTGGGCGTGGTGGAAAACATGGCGGTGCACGTCTGCACGAACTGCGGCCATGCCGAGCACATCTTCGGCGAAGGCGGGGGGCAGCGCCTGGCGGCACAGCACGGCGTCGACTACCTGGGCGCGCTGCCACTGGCGCTTGCCATCCGCGAGCAGGCCGACGGCGGGCGCCCCACGGTGGTGGCCGAGCCGGCCGGCGAGGTGGCCGCGCTCTACCGCGCGCTGGCGCTCAAGGTGGCGGTCGGTGTGGCCGCGCGCACGCGCGATTTCTCGTCGAAGTTTCCGACCATCACGGTGAGCCAGGACACCTGAGGGCATGAACCTGCTGGCCTCCATGCGCTATCTGGTGGCGCTCGAAGAGCACCGTCACTTCGGCCGCGCGGCGCAGGCCTGCCACATCACACAGCCCGCCCTCTCCAATGCGCTGCGCGCCCTGGAGGATGAATTCGGCGCCGTCATCGTGCGCCGTGGCCGCACCTACGTGGGCCTGACGGCCGAAGGCGAGACTGTGCTGGCCGCTGCACGCCGCATGCTGCACGAGCACAAGCTGCTGGAGCAGGAACTGGCCAGCACACGGGATCGGCCCCAGGGGCAGTTGCGCCTGGCGGCCGTGCCCACGGCCATGCCCATCCTCTCGGGCTTCGCGGCCCTGCTGCGCGCAAGCCATCCCGGCATCGTGCCGGTCGTGCTGTCGATGAGTTCTCACGAGCTCGAAACCGGGCTGGAGCAGCTGGCGCTCGATCTCGCGCTGGGCTACACCGAGCGCATGAGCCTGCCGGGCGTGCGGCTGACCGCCTGGCCGCAGTACGACGAGCATTACTTTTTCGTGCGCCGGCGTGGCGATACGGCGGGCTTCAGGATCGGCGAGCCGCTCGACTGGGCGCTGGCCGCGCGCGAGCCGCTGTGCCTGCTCACGCCCGACATGCACAACCGCGCCATCATCCACCAGGCGTTCGTCGACGCGGGGCGGCCGGTCCAGCCGGCCATCGAGACCAATTCGGTGCTCACCCTGGTGCAGGCCATCGGCCCCGGCCAGGTGAGCGGTGTGCTGCCCGGTGCGATGGTGGCCACGCTGCGCAGCGACCCCGGCCTGCTGGCTCGTCCATTGCAATCGCCGCACGTCACCACACCCATCGGCTTCATGGCGCCGGCCGGCGTGCGCGCCTCGCGAGCGCTCGAGGCCGCGCTCGCCCTGCTGCAGACGCCTGCCTGGCAGGCCTACGTGGCCGCGCACAGCGGACGGCTGACGGCCTGAAATCCTGTCTGGGCGTCTGCCCGCCACGCGTTGCGCCACAAGCTTGCTGCGCTGCACATCGGCCGTGTGCCGCGGATCCACGCTCTTTGGGCCGTCGTGATTCGTTTCCTGAATGAATGCATGTCTTGATGTGATTTGACGCACCTCAAAGGGCGCGAAGACACTGCCGCACCCGCGCCAAAGGGGGCGTGCGGTCGTTGATCCAAAACACACACAACAGCTTCGAGGAGACGGCATGTCCGCCACACAAGCAGGCTTCCTGGACAAGGAACGCATCATCGCCGGACCTCGCTTCAACCGGTGGCTCGTTCCGCCCGCCGCACTGGCCATCCACCTGTGCATCGGCATGGCCTACGGGTTCTCGGTGTTCTGGCTGCCGCTCTCCAAGATGCTGCAGACCGCGGGCACGGGCGCCGCGGCCTGTTCGCGCGACATGAGTTTCTTCGCCGAGCTGTTCGCCAGCGGCTGCGACTGGCGCGTCTCCACGCTGGGCTGGATGTACACGCTGTTCTTCGTGTTCCTGGGCTGCTCGGCGGCCATCTGGGGCGGCTGGCTCGAACGCGCCGGCCCGCGCAAGGCCGGCGTGGTGTCCGCCGTGTGCTGGTGCGGCGGCATGATGATCTCGGCGCTGGGCATCCATCTGCACCAGTTCTGGCTGATGATCATCGGCTCGGGCGTGATCGGCGGCATCGGCCTGGGCCTGGGCTACATCTCGCCCGTGTCCACGCTGATCAAGTGGTTCCC
The DNA here is from genome assembly GCA_017998575.1 of Burkholderiaceae bacterium. The sequence continues at coordinate 3,285 of JAGOCV010000230.1, read as the reverse complement.
CGACCGCCGGGGCATGGCAACCGGCATGGCCATCATGGGCTTCGGCGGCGGCGCGATGATCGGCTCGCCGCTGGCGGTCGAGCTGATGAAGTACTTCGGCACCCCCACCGACGTGGGCGTGATGCAGACCTTCGTCGTCATGGCGCTGGTCTACTTCGTCTTCATGATGGCCGGCTCCCTGGGCTACCGCGTGCCGCCCTCGGGCTGGAAACCCGAAGGCTGGACGCCGCCGCCCGCCCAGGTGGCCAACACCATGATCACGCAGCGCCACGTGCACGTGAAGAAAGTCTGGGGCATCCCCCAGTTCTGGCTGGTCTGGATCGTGCTATGCATGAACGTATCGGCCGGCATCGGCGTGATCGGCATGGCCTCGCCCATGCTGCAGGAAGTGTTCGGCGGCGGCCTCATTGGCATCCAGCAGAAGTTCGGTGAACTCGACAAGACGCAACTCGCGGCCATCGCGGCCGTGGCCGGCGGCTTCACCGCGCTGCTGTCGCTTTTCAACATCGGCGGCCGCTTCGTCTGGGCCAGCGCGTCCGACAAGTTCGGCCGCAAGATGACCTACACGATCTTCTTCGTGCTGGGCGGCCTGCTCTACGCCAGCATCCCGTCGTCGGCCGCTGCCGGCAACAAGCTGCTGTTCGTGGTGGCCTTCTGCATCATCCTGTCGATGTACGGCGGCGGCTTCGCCACGGTGCCGGCCTACCTGGCCGACCTGTTCGGCACGCAGATGGTGGGCGCCATCCACGGCCGCCTGCTCACCGCGTGGGCCACGGCCGGCATCCTGGGCCCGGTGGTCGTGAACTACATGCGCGAGTACCAGCTGGGGCTGGGCCTGCCGCGCGAGCAGGTCTACAACCAGACCATGTACATCCTGGTGGGCATGCTGGTCATCGGCCTGATCGCCAACCTGCTGATCCGGCCCGTGGCCGACAGGCATTTCATGACCGACGCCGAGCTGGCGGAGGAAAAGCGCCTGGCCCACGACAAGGCCGCCGCTTCCGAGGTGGGCGCGGGCAGCGGCCGTGCAGACCGTACCAGCTCCGCCACCGTGGCGTTCGCCTGGATCGCGGTGGGCATCCCGCTGGCCTGGGGCATCTGGAAGACGCTGGCCAGCGCGGCCAAGTTCTTCGGCTGAGCCGCACGGCGGGTCAGGCCGAAACGGCAACGCGGTGACACCGTGTTGCGCAAAGCCGGGAACGCGCAAGCCTTCCCGGCTTCAAACCTTTCTGAAGGAGCACGGTGATGAGCAACAACAACGAACCCCGCGAACAGAAGATCGAGTTCTATAAGGGACCGGCTGGCGGCTGGGGCGCGCTGCGCTCGGTCGGCCGTGCACTGAAAGCCCAGGACATCCCGCTCAAGGGTGCCAAGACCCTGCTGTCGGCCAACCAGCCCGATGGCTTCGATTGCCCGGGTTGCGCCTGGCCTGACCGCAATCACGCTTCCACTTTCGAGTTCTGCGAGAACGGCGCCAAAGCCGTCGCGGCTGAGGCCACCGCGCGCCGCGCCGGGCCCGAGCTGTTCGCGCAATACAGCGTGAGCGAACTGATGCAGCAAAGCGACTTCTGGCTTGAGGACCAGGGCCGCCTGACGCACCCCATGGTGTATGACGCCACCACCGATCACTACGTGCCGATCGAATGGGACGACGCCTTCGCCATCGTGGCGCAGCACCTGAACGCGCTGCCCGACCCGAACCAGGCCATCTTCTACACGTCGGGCCGCACCAGCAACGAGGCGGCCTTCCTCTACCAGCTGTTCATCCGCCAGTACGGCACGAACAACTTTCCCGATTGCTCGAACATGTGCCACGAGCCCAGCGGCAGCGGCATGCGCCCGCAGATCGGCGTGGGCAAGGGCACGGTGTCGCTGCAGGACTTCGAACGCGCGGACGCGATCTTCATCTTCGGCCAGAACCCGGGCACCAATCACCCGCGCATGCTGGGCGAGTTGCGCGAGGCCAACAAGCGCGGCGCCCGCATCGCCAGCTTCAATCCGCTGCGCGAGCGCGGTCTGGAGCGCTTCCAGGATCCGCAGAACAAGATGGAGATGGCGACGCTGGGCTCCACGCCCATCAGCACCAGTTACTACCAGCTGCAGGTGGGCGGCGACCTCGCCGCCGTCAAGGGCATGATGAAGCACCTGGTGGAGGCCGAGGACCGCGAGGGCGGCGTGCTCGACCACGCCTTCATCGCCGAACACACCACCGGCATCGAATCGCTGCTGGACGACTTGCGCGCCGAGAGCTGGGCCGACCTCGTTCGTGAATCGGGCCTCTCCGAGGCGCAGATCCGCGAAGCCGCCGAGATCTACCGCAACGCCGGGAGCGTGATCGCCTGCTGGGGCATGGGCATCACCCAGCACCAGTACTCGGTGGCCACGATCCAGATGATCGTCAACCTGCTCATGCTGCGCGGCAACATCGGCCGCGAGGGCGCCGGCCCGTGCCCGGTGCGCGGCCACAGCAACGTGCAGGGCGACCGCACCATGGGCATCTGGGAAAAGCCGCCGGCGTCGCTACTCGACAAGCTCGAATCGGTGTTCGGTTTCAAGGCACCGCGCGAACACGGCTACGACGTGGTGGAGGCCATCGCCGCCATGCGTGAGGGCAAGGGCCGGGTGTTCTTCGCCCTGGGCGGCAACTTCGCCGCCGCCACGCCCGATACCTTCGAGACCTGGAAGGCGCTGCGCAACTGCGACCTCACGGTGCATGTCACCACCAAGCTCAACCGCAGCCACGTGGTGCACGGCCGTGCCGCGCTCATCATGCCGTGCCTGGGCCGCACCGAGATCGACATGCAGGCCGGGGGCGCGCAGGGTGTGACGGTGGAAGATTCGATGGGCATGGTGCATATCTCCAAGGGCATCAATCCGCCGGCATCGGAGTACCTGCTGTCCGAGCCCGCCATCGTCGCGCGCCTGGCGCAGGCCACCATCGGCCACCGCAGCGATGTCCAGTGGCTGGACCTGATCGAGGACTACGACCGCATCCGCGACCTGATCGAGCAGGTGTTCGTCGACTTCAAGGATTTCAACGCCCGCGTGGCCGTGCCCGGCGGCTTCCGCCTGCGCAACACGGCCAGCGAACGCATCTGGACGACCCCGTCGCAGAAGGCTGTCTTCTACACGCACGCGATTCCCAGGGATACGCCCGTGCACCGCGCACGCGAAAAGATGCGCGACACCGTGGTGTTCAACCTGTTCACCACGCGCTCGCACGACCAGTACAACACCACCATCTACGGCATGGACGACCGCTACCGCGGTGTCTACGGCCAGCGC
>JAGOCV010000228.1 GCA_017998575.1 Burkholderiaceae bacterium | reverse complement strand
CCATCGCGCTGGGCCTGCTCGGACTGGCGCTGATCGTCATGGGCGTGCAGCTGGCCGTCGTGGGCGGCAGCTGGTTCTACGTGATCATGGGCGTGCTGCTCGCCGCTTGCGCCGTGCTGTTGCTGGCGGGCCGCGCGTCGGGCATCACCGTGTTCGGCGTGCTGATGGCCGCCACCCTCGCCTGGGCGTTCTTGGAAGTGGGCTGGGACGGCTGGGCGCTGGTGCCGCGCCTGGCGATGCTGGCCGTGCTGGGCATCGTGCTGCTGTGCTTCTGGCCGGTGGCGCGCCGGCGATTGCCCGGCGTGTCGGGGCCGGCCTACCTGTTGTGCACCGGCGTGTTGCCGCTGGTGGCGGGCCTGTCCATCCTGATCCCGCTGCTCTGGTCGCCCCACGTCGAGCTGGCGTCGGCCGATGCGAAGGCGCAGCGGCCCGCCGCGCCGTTCAGCCGGGGGACCGTGGTCTCGCCCGACGGCAACGTGGCCGCCACGCACGACAAGGGCAGCTGGACGTCCTACGGCGGCTCCAACCTGTCGAACAAGTTCTCGCCCTCGGCGCAGATCACGCCGGCCAACGTGAAGGAGCTGGAAGAGGCCTGGCATTTCCGCACCGGCGACCTCAAGCCCGAAGACGCGAAGTTCGCCTATGCCTTCCAGAACACGCCGATCATGGTGAACGGCACGCTGTACGTGTGCACGCCCAGCCAGATCGTCATCGCGCTCGACGCGGCGCGCGGCACCGAGAAGTGGCGCTTCGACCCGGGCGCCGACCGCGCGGCCATGGCCAACATCGCGGCCAGCACCTGCCGCGGCGTGGCGTACTTCGAATCGCCCGCCGTGGTGGCGTCACCGGCCGCCGGCCCCGGCGCCACCGCGCAGGGCGAGGATGCGCCGCCGCAGACCGACCCGGCCGCCACGCCCGTGCTGGCCGCGCAGACCACCTGCCGCACGCGCGTTTTCGTGCCGGTGGTGGACGGCCGCGTGGGCGCCATCGACGCCGAGACCGGGCAACTGTGCACCGACTTCGGCCGCGGCGGCTACATCGACCTCAACGAGGGCACGGGCAACACCTTCCCCGGCTTCGTGGCGCCGACCTCGCCGCCGATCGTGATGCGCGGCACCATGATCATCGGCACCGGCCAGGTGCGCGACGGCACCGAGCGCGACGCGCCCTCGGGCGTGGTGCGTGGCTACGACGCGGTGACCGGCGAGCAGCGCTGGGCCTGGGACCTGGGCCGCCCCGGCGTCACCACGCCGCCGCCGCCCGGCGAGGTGTACACGCGCAGCACACCCAACGTGTGGTCGCTGATCTCGGGCGACGACGAGCTGGGCCTGGTCTACCTGCCCACGGGCAACCCGGCCAGCGATTTCTACGCCGAAGACCGCACCGAGCTGGAAGACAAATACACCGCCGCGCTGGTGGCGGTGGATGCCGCGACCGGGCAGGAACGCTGGTTCTTCCGCACCGTCAACCGCGACCTGTGGGATTTCGATCTGAGTCCTCAGCCCAATCTGGTGGATTGGCCCACGCCGCAGGGGCCACGCCCGGCCGTGGTGCAGGCCAGCAAGAACGGGCAGGTGTACGTGCTCGACCGCGCCACCGGCCAGCCTCTCCTGCCCGTGGTGGAGACGCCCGTGCCGCAGTACGTGGACACCGAGGAGCGCATCGCCGCCACGCAGCCGCTGTCGCCCGGGATGCCCAACACCGTCGGCCCGCCCGGCAAGGAGATGGAGCAGTTGACCGAGGCGCACGCCTGGGGCATCACGCCGTTCGACCAGATGATCTGCCGCACGCAGTTCAGGAAGCTGCGCTACGACGGCCACTACACGCCACCCACGCTGCAGGGATCGCTGGCCTACGCGGGCAACCACGGCGGCATCAACTGGGGCGGCATCTCCATCGACGTGCAGCGCGGCATCATGATCATGAACAGCAACCGCCTGCCCTACACCGAGCAGGTGTTCACGCGCGAGGAGATGGACCGCAAGGGCGTGCGCTCGATCTTCCGCGGCAAGAGCGACGTGTCGGGCTACATGCCGCAGGTGGGCTCCAAATACGGCGCGCGCAAGGAGCCGTGGATGTCGCCGCTGGCCACGCCGTGCATCGCGCCGCCCTGGGGCTACATCTCGGGCACCGACCTGCGCACGCAGGAAATCATCTGGCGCCGCCCTCTGGGCACGGGCTACGACCACGGGCCCATGGGAATGCGCTCGTTCATGAAGCTGGAGATGGGCACGCCCAACAACAGCGGCTCGCTCACCACCGGCGGCGGCATGACGTTCATCGGCGCGGCGCTGGACCGCTTCCTGCGCGGCTTCGACACCGAGACGGGCGAGTTGCTGTGGGAAGTGCGCCTGCCCGCCGGCAACCAGGCCAATCCGATGAGCTACGAAATCGACGGCCGCCAGTACGTCGTGGCCGCCGTGGGCGGGCATGACCGCATGGAGACCAAACTGGGCGACAGCGTGATTGCCTGGGCGCTGCCGCGGCGTTGACCGCGTGGCAGCCACCGGATGTTGCAGGCGGCCACGCGCTGCAACGTCCGGTAACGCCTGACGGCGCGGCGCGCCCGCACCTCTAGATTCCAACGCATGGCGGCGTTCATCCCATGGCTCAAGTTCATCCACCTGTCGGCGCTGATGCTGTGGTGCGGCTGCCTGTTCGCGTTGCCGGCGCTGCTGGCGCAGTACCGCGGCACGCGGGGCCACGTCGACCGCAAGCGGCTGCAGGCGGCCACGCGCTTCACCTACATCGCCGTGGCCTCGCCGGCCGCCATCGTGGCGGTGATCGCGGGCACGCTGCTCATCCACCCGACGCAGTCGTACGGCAACTGGATGATCGCCAAGCTCACGCTGGTGGCGGTGATGATCTTCTTCCATGCCATCTGCGGCAAGCTGATCCTGGTGCTTCACGACCGGCGCGACCGCGCGCCGCAGCGCCTGCATCTCATGCTGGTGCTGGTGCCCGCGCTGCTGGTGCCGGTGGTGCTGTGGCTGGTGCTGGCGCAGCCGGTGTTCGGGCCGCAGGCGTGAGGGCGGGCGCAGCATGACCGGCCCGCATCGCCCTGCCCCCTGCGCGTTCCCGCGTCCGTCAGTCTTCCTCGTCGGCGTCGATGATGCCCACCTGATGCTCGAACACCAGCGTGCCACCCAGCCAGCCGGCCACGCCCACCAGCACGGCGCCCAGCGCCGACAGGTAGAGGCCCCAGGGCAGGATGCGCGCGGCGGCATCGTCCACGCGCAGCCCCCAGTTGGCCACGCCCACCGACAGCAGCATGATGGCCACGGCGAAGTGGCTCCAGGCGGCCACGCGCCGGCGGATGTCGCGCACGAACAGCAGCTCGGCCGTGCCCACCATGCCGGCCAGCACGCCCATCACGGCGCCGCCGCCGGCCAGCCACAGCGACATGCGGGCCCAGAACGGATCGCCCCAGTGCCACCAGGCGATGTCGCTGGCCAGCACGGCCATGAGGAAGGCGATAGGGAACGGCACCATCATCGCGTGCGCGGGATGGCCGAAGAACGCGATGCGGCTGGTGGTGCCGTGCGGCACGGGGTCGGCGTAGTGCCTCAAACGCTGGATCTCCTGCTGCGGTGGACGGTGTCGCGGATGTCGTCGCCATCGCGCGATGCCGCGCGCGGCGATGCAGGCCACTGTAGGGGCACAGCCGCCACATCCATGTTTCTTCATGTTGCGGCTCCGGCCGATCACGCGCTGCCGCCGGCCGCCGTGCGCGCCGCGCTGCTGCTCGCGCCGCTGGCCATGGCCGGTTGCGCGCCGGCCGGCTGGGGCGCGGGCGCGCTGTCGGCACTCGACCCCGCCGGCCCGGGCGCGGCGCCGATCACCGCCGTGTGGTGGGCGATGTTCTGGGGCGCGATGGCGATCACGCTGCTGATGACAGTGCTGGGCGTGTACGCCGCATGGAGCCGCCCGCGCGGGCAGCGCAGGCCACGTGTGCCGGTGGGTGTGCTGCTGGTGGGCGGCGGCCTGGTATTGCCCACGGTCGTCATCACCGCCCTGCTGCTGTGGGGTGTGAACGCCGGCCACGCGTTGCTGCCGCGCGGCGCGCCGGCCTTCACGGTGGAACTCACGGCCCGCCAGTTCGCCTGGCAGGCCAGCTACCCCGCGCATCCCGCGCCCTCGGCCACGGCGCGCGCGCCCAACCGCATCGACCTGCCGGCCGGCGTGCCGGTGGATGTGCATGTGCGCACGGCCGATGTGATCCACGGCTTCTGGGTGCCGCGCCTGGGCGGCAAGATCGACGCGATTCCGGGCCGCACCAACGTGATCCGGCTGCAGGCCGATGCGCCCGGCGTGTACCGCGGCGTGTGCGCCGAGTTCTGCGGCACCGGCCACGCGCGCATGCCCATCGAAGTGCATGCGCACGAGCCGGCCGCGCTGGCCGCGCTGATGGGTCCGGCCCGCGCCACTGGGGCCGCGCGATGACGCAGCAGCGCACGCCGTCTTCCGCCGTAGCCCTGCACCATCGCCTGCAGCGCGTGTGGGGCAGCCCCGGCGGCTGGCGCTCGGTGATGGCCGTCAACCACAACATCGTGGGCCGCCGCTTCATCATGACGGCGCTGGCCTTCTTCTTCGTGGGCGGCGTGCTGGCGATGATGATCCGCGCGCAGCTGGCGACACCGCAGGCCGCGTTCCTGGACGACGCGCTCTACAGCCAGGTGTTCACGATGCACGGGACCATCATGATGTTCCTGTTCGCGATCCCGCTGATCGAAGGCTTTGCGATCTACCTGCTGCCCAAGATGATCGGCGCGCGCGATCTGGCCTACCCGCGCCTGGGCGCGTTCGGCTACTGGTGCTACCTGCTGGGCGGGCTGATCTTGCTGGGCGCGCTGGCGATGGGCGTGGCGCCCGATGGCGGCTGGTTCCTCTACACGCCGCTGTCGAACAAGGTGCACACGCCGGGCGTGAACGCCGACGTGTGGCTGCTGGGCATCACCTTCGTCGAGATCTCGGCCATCGCGGCCGCGGTGGAGATCGTGGTCACCATCCTCACGATGCGCGCGCCGGGCATGTCGCTCTCGCGCATGCCACTGTTCGCGTGGTACATGCTGGTCACGGCCGGGATGATGCTGATCGGCTTTCCGCCGCTCATCCTGGGCAGCCTGATCCTGGAGCTGGAGCGCGCGGCCGGCTGGCCGTTCTTCGACGCGGCGCGCGGCGGCGATCCGCTGCTGTGGCAGCACCTGTTCTGGCTGTTCGGCCACCCCGAGGTGTACATCATCTTCCTGCCGGCGGCGGGCATCGTCTCCACGCTCATCCCCACCTTCGCGCGCCGGCCCATCGTGGGCCACAACTGGATCGTGGCCAGCATCGTCGCCATGGGATTCGTGAGCTTCGGCCTGTGGGTGCACCACATGTTCACGGTGGGCATCCCGCATCTGGCGCTGGTGTTCTTCTCGGCGGCCAGCATGCTGGTGGCGCTGCCCACGGCGGTGCAGTTCTTCGCCTGGATCGCCACGCTGTGGCACGGCCGGCCGAAGTTCGAGCTGCCCATGCTGTGGCTGCTGGGCTTCCTGGTCGTGTTCGTGCTGGGCGGGCTGACGGGCGTGATGCTGGCGCTGGTGCCCTTCAACTGGCAGGCGCACGATTCGCACTTCGTGGTGGCGCATCTGCATTACGTGCTGGTGGGCGGCTTCGTGTTCCCGTTCATGGCGGGCATCTACTACTGGTATCCGCACATGTTCGGGCGCCACACCTTCGCGCGCCTGGGCACGTGGGCGTTCTGGCTTGTGTTCGGCGGCTTCAACCTCACCTTCTTCGTGATGCACCTCACGGGCCTGCTGGGCATGCCGCGCCGCATCGGCACCTACAGCGCAGGGCTGGGGTGGGAATGGCTCAACCTCGTCTCGTCGATCGGCGGCTTCGTGATGTCGATCGGCTTCTTCCTGCTGCTGCTCGACCTGCTGATCAGCGCCTACCTGGGCCGGCGCGCCGCGCCCAACCCGTGGCACGCGCCCACGCTCGAATGGGCCATGCCCACGCCGCCGGCCTTCTACAACATCGCCAGCCAGCCACGCGTGAAGAGCCGCGAGCCGCTGTGGCGCGACGACGGCCTGCCCGCACGGATCGCTGCCGGGCGCGGCCTGCTCGGATCGGTCGACGTCCAGGAGCAGCAGACGCTGGGCAGCGACCCCGCCACCGGCGAGCCCACGCACGTCATCCGCCTGCCGCGCCCGAGCGCGCTGCCGCTGGCCTGCGGCGTGGCCGTGGGCTCGGTGTTCATGGCGCTGCTGCTGGGGCTGTACTGGCTGGCGCCGCTGGGCGCGGCGGTGTCGCTGGTGCTGTTCTGGCGCTGGGCCTGGTCGATCGGCCTGCGGCACGATCCGGTGCCCATCGACGCCGGCGACGGCCTGCACCTGCCGGTGCACGACGTGGCCGCGCGCGCGCCCGGCCGCGCGGGACTGACGTGGACGCTGGTGGCCGACGGTACCTTCTTCGTTTCGTTGCTGTTCGGCTATGCCTACCTGGGCACGATCGCGCCCGGCTGGCCGCCGCCGCAGTGGCTGCAGGCGGGCCTGCTGCTGCCGGTGACCGCCGGCGCGGCACTGATCGCCACGAGCCTGCTGTGCCGCGCGGCGCTGCGGGTCAACGCGCAGGGCGCAGGCGTGCGGCGCCAACGCCTGCTGATGGGCGCGCTGGCCGCGGCCATCGCCTCGACGGTGTTGCTG
>JAGOCV010000227.1 GCA_017998575.1 Burkholderiaceae bacterium | reverse complement strand
GTGCGAGCGAGGGACCGGCGCCCTGGAGTTCGCCCAGCGCGTTGGCGGCAATGGCGGCCTTCAGGTCGGCATGGCGGGCCTGGAAGCCGGCGGGCACGGGGGTGAATCGGCCGTCGGCACCGACCACCCCGTAGGTGGCTCGGCCGTCGACCTCGAAGCTGGCGAAACGCATGGCGGGTGTCTCCGTGGGTTGATGGGGACGCAGTCTAGAAAAGCCCCCGTCATCTGCCTAGAATGCAAACGAAGATTTCAGACATGCCACAGAAGGCATATCTGACCGACGGAGACTTTCATGAACCCCAACGACTTCCGGCTGTTCCTCGAAGTGGCCGAGCTGGGCAGCTTCACCAAGGCGGCGGCGCTGCGGCAGACGGTGCAGTCGCACATCAGCCGGCAGATCGGTGAGCTCGAGAAGCAGTGCGGCGGCGCGCTGTTCCGGCGCACCGGGCGTGGCGTCACGCTGACCGACCTGGGCCGCCATGTGGAGGCGCGGGTGCGCAGCTGGGTGCGCGACACCGATCAGCTGCTGGCCGACATCCGCGTCGATGCCGGCGAGCCCATGGGCGAGGTGCGCCTGGGCATCCTGCCCTCGGCGGCACACCCGCTGCTCACCCATGTGTTCCTGCGCCTGCAGGCGGAGTTTCCAAAGATCAAGCTCAACGTGCGCGAGGGCCAGGGCGGCGAGCTGGACGCGCTGCTGGACCTGGGCAGCGTGGACATGGCGATCCTGTTCCGCTACCAGAAGCCCACCAGCGCGGACGAGCAGCTGCTGGCGGTGGCGGGCACCTACCTGGTGTCGCGCCCGGGGGACCCGCTGACGCAGAACGACACCGTCGAGTTCTCGCGCCTGGCCGGGCTGCGCCTGGTGCTGCCCCGGCGGCCGGCGCACTGGCGCGCGGTGCTCGACGAGACGGCGCGCAGCAAGGGCTTCGTGCTGCAGGCCGAGGTGGAGGCGGATTCGCTGCGCGTGCAGCGCGAGCTGGTGGCGCACACGCGCGGGCTGTACTCGCTGCTCGGGCCGTTCTCGATCGACGCCGAACTGCGCTCGGGCCGGCTGCGTGCCTCCCGCGTGGTCAACCCCGACCTGCGCCGCCACGTGACGCTGGCCCTGCCGAAGCAGGGGCAGCTCACGCCCGCGAGCAAGATCGTCGCGCGCATGCTGCGCGAGACGGTGGAGGGCTGGGGGAACCGGCTCAGCGAGCCGGGCGGTTCACCCTCGGTCTAGGCTCTCACCAGGGCAGCGTGAAGGTCTTGCCGTTGCAGAACGACTTCATCGCTTCCTGCACGCCTTCCTTGTAGCCCAGGCCCGAGTCCTTGATGCCGCCGAAGGGCGTGAGTTCGATGCGGTAGCCCGGCACCTCCCACAGGTTCACCGTGCCCACCACCAGTTCCTTGGCGAAGCGCGTGGCGTGGTCCATGCGGTTGGTGCAGATGCCCGAGGACAGGCCGAAGGCGGTGCCGTTGGAGATGCGGATGGCTTCGTCGATGTCGCGGAAGGTGATGATGGGCGAGACCGGGCCGAAGGTTTCTTCGCGCACCAGGGTCATTTCGGGCCGCACCTGGTCGAGCACGGTGGGCGCGTAGAGCGCGCCTTCGCGCTGGTTGCCGGTGAGCAGGCGCGCGCCTTGCGACACGGCTTCGTTCACCAGCGCCTGGAAGCGCTCGGCGGCCTGCGCGTCGATCACGGTGCCCATGTCCATCGCGCCGTCCATCGGGTTGCCGTGCTTCCAGCCGCGCGTCTTCTCGACCACGCGCTCGGTGAACTCGGCCGCCACCGAGGCCTGCACCAGCATGCGCTTGACCGCCGTGCAGCGCTGGCCGGAGTTCTTGTACGAGCCCTGCACCGCGAGGTCGGAGGCCTTGTCGAGGTCGGCATCTTCCATCACGATCAGCGGGTCGTTGCCGCCGAGTTCGAGCACGATGCGGCGGTAGCCGGCCTTCTGCGCGATGTACTTGCCGATCGGTACGCCGCCGGTGAAAGTGATCAGGTCCACGTGTTCGTTGACCAGCATCTCGTCGGCGATCTCGCGCGGGTCGCCGGTCACCACCTGGAACATCTCGGGCGGCAGGCCGGCCTCGTACAGGATGTCGGCCAGGAAGTAGGCCGAGAGCGGCACCTTTTCGGACGGCTTGAGCACCATGCGGTTGTTGGTGGCGATGCTGGGCACCACCTTGTGCGCCACCTGGTTCATGGGGTGGTTGAAGGGCGTGATGGCGGTGATCACGCCCTGCAGCGGCTCGCGCATGGTGATGACCTTGCGCTGCTTGCCGTGCGGCGTGAGGTCGCACGAGAACACCTGGCCATCGTCGCGCAGGGCTTCGTTGGCGCCGAACACCAGCACGTCGGCCACGCGGCCGATTTCGTACATCGAGTCCTTCTTGCACAGGCCGGATTCGAGCGTGATCAGCGTCGAAGCCTCCTCGGCGCGCGCGCGCAACAGGGCCGAGGCCTTCTGCAGGATGCTGGAGCGCTCGTAGCGGGTGAGCCGGGCCTTGTAGGCCTGGGCGATCTGGTACGCGCGCCGCACGTCGTCCAGCGTGGCCAGGGGCACGGTGCCGACGCGCTCGCGGTTGTAGGGGTTGATGACATCGAGCGTGCGCTCGCGGGCGATGCGCTCGCCGCCGATGCGCAGCGCCTCGGCGCGGAAGTGTTCGCTGTCGCGCAGGGGATTGCGTGCGTTCATGCCAGGGTCTCCTCGGCGCTGCCAATGAAGTTCTTGCCGCGCGCGCCGCCCTGGGCGTGCAGCACCATCTGTTCGGCTTCTTCGTCGCTCACGCCGTAGTCGCTGAAGCGCGTCCCGACGCCGAACTGCTCGATGAAGCGCGCCAGGCGCGCGGGCGCCTCGCCCAGCGGCCCGCCCAGCGCACGGGCCAGCACGGCGTCGCGGTCGGCGCGGTGGCCGATGGCGCGCTCCAGCACCATCGGCAAGGGGAACGAACAGGCGATGCCGTGCGGCAGGCCGTAGCGCAGCGTCATCTCGTACGAGATGGAGTGCGCCAACGCGGTCTTGGTGTTGGAGAACGCCATGCCGGCTTTCAAAGCGGCCAGCGCCATGCGCCCGCGCAGCTCGAGGTTGCCCAGCTCGCGCATCAGGCGCGGCAGCACCTCCAGGATGTCGCTCACGGCGGCCACGGCGAAGGTGTCCGACACCGGGTTGGCGTTGACGTTCCAGATCGATTCCAGCGCGTGCGAAAGCGCGTCGAGCCCGCTCTGCAGCGTGACCGAGGCCGGCAGCGAGAGCATGAGCTCGGGGTCGATGAGGGCCACGCTGGGCCAGGTCTGCGGCAGGTGCAGCGAGTACTTTTTCTGCCGCTCGCGGTCCCAGATGGTGGCCCAGGGCGTGACCTCGCTGCCGGTGCCGGCGGTGGTGGGCACGGCGATCAGGGTCTTGACCGCGTGCGGCGTGAAGGCCGCGCCGGTGGAGAGCAGGTCGATCAGTTCGGCGAAGCGGCCGCTGGCGGTGCCGACCATGAGCGCCTTGGCGGTGTCGATGGCGCTGCCGCCGCCCACCGCCACGATGACCTCCACGTCGGCGTGTTCGCGCCAGAAGGCCTCGTGGGTCGCGGCGAGTTCAGCGACATCGGGGTTGGGCAGCACCTGGTCGATCACGCAGGCCAGCTGCGCGCCGAGCACGCTCTCCAGCCGGGCCAGCAGGCCGAGCTGGCGCGCCTCGGGGAAGGTCACCAGGGCGGCCCGGCGGCCCGCCAGCAGCTTGGGCAGCGACAACAGGGCCCCCGGCCCGTACACGCTGTGCACGGGATTGAAGTAGTTTGCGGTCATGGGGAGCTTCAGGCTGTGGTGATCGCGACGTGGTTGAGCGCCAGGTCGAAGATGTCGAAGTTGCGCAACCGGCGTCCGGGGATCAGGCCTTGCAGCCGGCGGTTGAACAGCAGCGGCACCTTCTGTTCGGACAGGCCGCCGTGCGAGCGCAGCGGCACGGTGAGACCGCTGAGGTCGTGCTCGGCGGCGCGCGTGCCCAGCACGGTGAGGTGGTCGGAGATCACCACCAGGTCGCCGATGCGATCGGGCGGCAACTCGAAGCGCTCGGCGGCCTGTTCGCGCGTGAACACGGCTTCGATGCCGTCGTGGCTCATGAGGGCGCTGGCGATGGTGGGAGCGTCGGCGCCGCGCGGCAGGTAGACGGTGGCGAAGGAGCCCAGCGCGCCGTGGTGCACCACGTAGGGGTCGGTGATGGGCAGGATCACGCGGCTGCCATCGGCACCGGCGGTCTCGTCGAGCACTTCCTGCAGGAACACGATGCGCGGCTGGCCGGCGGCGTCGGTCTTGGGGCTCATGCCGTGGTCGGCGGTGAGCGCGATCACCGCACCGAGCGCATCGAGCTGGGCGAGGTAGCCGTCCATCATGGCGTAGAAGTCGTTCGCGCCCTGCGTGCCGGGCGCGCACTTGTGCTGCACGTAGTCGGTGGTGGAGAGGTACATCAGGTCGGGGCGGCGCGTCTCCAGCAGCTTCACGCCGGCGGCGAACACGAATTCACTGAGGTCGGCGCTGTAGACCGAGGGCACGGGTTTGCCCACGAGGTCGAGCACGCGGTCGATGCCGCTGTCGGCCACGGTGGCCTGGTCGGCCTTCTCGGCGGAGAAGCAGATGCCGCCTTCGAGCTGGTGGCCGAGCAGGGTGCGCAGCTTGTCCTTGGCGGTGACCACGGCCACGCTGGCGCCGGCCCGGGAGAAGGCGGCCAGCAGCGTCTCGGCGCGCAGGTAGGCCGGGTCGTTCATCATCACTTCCTTGCCCAGGGCAGTGTCGAGGAAGTAGTTGCCGCAGATGCCGTGCACCGAGGGCGGCGCGCCGGTGACGATGGACAGGTTGTTCGGGTTGGTGAAGCTGGGGACCACGCAGTCGCCGACCAGCGAGGTGCCCTTGGCAAGCATCTTCGCCATGAAGGGCGCCACGCCGGCCTGGATGGCCTGTGTGATGTAGTCGGGCTCGCAGCCATCGACGCACACCACCACCACCGGCTGCGCCGGCTTGTGGTATTCGCGGTGGTTGACCTTGAGTTTGAAATGGTCCGGGGCCATCAACGTGCTCCTTGTTGGATCCAAGCGCGCAGCTTGCTGGAAACGTAATCGGCGGTCATGACCATGACCACGATCACGAGAATGCAGGTGGCCGTGTCCTGGTACTGGAACAGCTTCATGCTGCCCACCAGTTCGAAGCCGATGCCGCCCGCGCCCACCATGCCGAGCACGGTGGCCTGGCGCAGGTTGGTCTCGAAGCGGTAGAGAATGACGGCGATCCAGGCCGTGACCACCTGCGGCAGCACGCCGAAGATGATGATCTGGATCGGGCCGGCGCCGGTGGAGCGCAGGGCCTCGATCGGGCCCTGGTCGATGTCCTCGATGGACTCGGCGAAGAACTTGCCCAGCATGCCGGCACCGTGCAGCGCGAGGGCCAGCACCCCGGGGAACGGGCCCAGGCCGACGGCGGCCACGAAGATCAGCGCGAGGATGATTTCGTTGATGCCGCGCATGATGTTGAGCACCTGGCGCATGAAGTGGAATACCGCGATGTGCGGCGAGAGGTTGCGCGCGGCCAGGAAGCACACCGGCACCGCGAGCACGATGGCCAGCAGCGTGCCCCAGATGGCGATCTGCACGGTCTCGATGGCGGGCGTGACCAGCTTGGCCGCGAACTCCCAGTTGGGCGGGAACATGCGCGAGAGGAAGTCGCCGATCCAGGGCGCGCCCTTGACCAGTTCGCTGAAGCTCACCTGGCTGCCGATGGCGGCCCACCAGATGACGGCCAGCAGGCCCGCGCCGGTGAGGGCGTATTTCCACCAGCCGTCGTTGCCGCCGCTCTTGGCGACGAGGAGGTTGTAGCGTCCGATGCCGATCATGATTGCTCCAGGGCCAGTTGCGGGGCAGCGTGCGCCGCGGTGGGAGGCGGCACCGACACGGCAGCGGCCGGTGCCTCGGGGGTGGGCCCTTCCAGGCCGCCGGGGTAGATGCGCTGCAGCACTTCGTCGGTGAGCTCGTCGGGACGGCCCTCGAACACGATGCGGCCTCCGGCCACGCCGATCACACGCTGGCCGAACTCGCGCGCGTAGTCCACCTGGTGCAGGTTGCAGATCACCGTGATGCCGGAATCGCGGCTGGCCTGCTGCAGGTAGCGCAGCACCTTGCGCGAGGTCTTGGGGTCCAGGCTGGCCACCGGCTCGTCGGCCAGGATCACCTTGGGGTGCTGCGCCAGGGCGCGGGCGATGCCCACGCGCTGCTTCTGCCCGCCCGAGAGGGTGTCGGTTCGCACGTCGGCCTTGTGCTCGAGTTCGACGCGGCGCAGGCATTCGCGCGCCGCCTCGATGTCTTCGCGCGGAAACAGCTGGAACCACGACATCAGCGCGGGCATGGAACCCAGGCGGCCGGTGAGCACGTTCTTCAGCACCGACAGGCGCGGCACCACGTTGTAGTGCTGGAAGATCATGGCCACGTCGCGGCGCACCTTGCGCAACCCCGCGCGGTCGCCGCGCGAGAGCTCGCCGTCCACCCGGATCTCGCCGCCCGAGGGCTCGGCCAGGTGGTTGATGCAGCGCAGCAGCGTGGATTTGCCCGCGCCCGAGGCGCCCAGGATCACCACGAACTCGCCCTTGGCCACGCTCAGGCTGACGTCGTGCAGCGCCACGAAGTCGCCGTAGCGCTTGGTGAGGTTGCGGATCTCGATCATTTCATCTTCCTCAGATCGAGGTTGAGCAGCTTGGCGG